>NZ_JAQIBL010000342.1 GCF_027859075.1 Oceanispirochaeta sp.
ATCGAGCAGGAAAGCGGAGAGGACATGTTTGTTCACAAGAATGAAGTCCAGGGAAACATCAACGAAGGTGATAAAGTAGAATTTGAAATCGGTTCAGGACCCAAAGGTCCCTGTGCTGTAAATGTAAGAAGAGTTTAATTCTTCATATATAAATAAAAATTTATACGAATCCTTTTAATAGGATGGAACTTCTATGAGGCTCCATCACTATGATTGTTCAACTTACTAATGTTTCTAATTTAAGTAGTCAGATATTAAAAGGATTATTTCTTTCAAACACAATATTCCTGGACATCTCTTTTCAGGAAATTGCTTGTCTTTTTTTTTAACTTTTAAATATTTAATTTTCAATAAAATCCATCAACAGTTTATTTTAAAGATTCTTAATTGAAGGTCTTCTCATACACCCTTTAGGTATTATTATCCTCAAGGAAATATATGCGACCAAAACACAAGAGGACTGACATTCCTTACATGCCGTTTCGCATCGCATAGCTCCGACAAGCCCACCATCCTATAAGAGTACATTATTTGAGGAGGTATACTTCATCGGCTTTGAAAATTGTGACATGTTTACCAGGCCTGCCTCTCAAAATCTCCTTCAATTCCAACATGCGGCTCCGGTTATCCAGAGAGCCCTCGATGACTAGTTTTGTTTCACCCGTTAAATATTCCCGTTTGGCCAGGGTAAAGGAAAATCCTCGGTCCGATAGAATCTGAACCAAATCGGACCGATCTATATCGCTCTCCAGTGAGATACGGACAAAGTACTGCCTTTCTCCCTGAAGCCTGTGGTCCAGCTTTTTTTTAATCGTAGAACTGAGAAGACCACCCAGGATAGATCCTGTGCCATAAATCAGAACATACCAGAGACTGGTTTGCATTAGATCCAGAATTATCTTGATGACAGTGATTCCATACATGGCCTCAAAGAAATTGATTCCCATGGAGTAGTATTTATTACCTCTATTGAAGGCATCAATTTTAGCAAGAAACAAGGTGTCCTGCCCAATTCTTAAAAGCAGTATAATGCAGGCGATACGAAAGATATCTATCATTAAATTTTCCCGTTAGTTAAAAGTGTGCACAATATAATTTGGTTTTTCTTCAGTGTAAAGAGTCCATGTGTCTATATGACACAATCATTTATTTACTGTTGCTATTGAAGATTTTAGATCCCTGATTATTGCCAATTTTCAAAAAAAAAGGGACCCCCCACTGGAGCTCCCCCTGCATCAATAAAAATTTTAACTACTCTATACCGTATTCTTTGCCATAATTGTCCATTACAAAATCGATGTCCTTGTCTCCCCTGCCGCTCAGGTTTACCAGGATGGATTGTCTTGGTTTCTGCAGTGCCAGCTTGCAGGCAAAGGCTGTGGCATGGGCACTTTCAAGTGCGGGAATAATCCCTTCAAGCTGACTCAGCTCAAAGAATGAATCCAGAGTTTCCTTATCGTCGGCTGTAACATAATTCACCCGTCCCATATCTTTGAGCATGGAATGTTCAGGACCGACACCGGGGTAATCCAAGCCGCTGGCAATGGAATAAACTGGTGCGGGTTCACCCTTTTCATCCTGAAGGGTATAACACTTGAATCCATGGATCATACCGGGTTTTCCCAGAGTCATTGTAGCCGCATGGTCACCCAGATTCAGCGAACGCCCCGCAGGTTCAACACCATAGATTTGACACTCATCTTCGATGTAGGCCGAGAAAAGACCCATGGCATTACTGCCGCCCCCCACACAGGCAACCAGATTGTCTGGTTGCTCTCCGGTCATATCAAAAAACTGTTCTTTGGCTTCAATCCCGACAACTCGTTGGAAATCGCGAACCATCATGGGGAAAGGATGAGGACCGACGACCGAACCAATACAGTAGATACTGGTGATGGGGTCCTGCATATAGGCTCCGAAGGCTGAATCCACCGCTTCTTTGAGGGTCTTCAGGCCAAAAGAGACAGGAATAACCTTGGCCCCGAGAATCTTCATTCTGACGACATTGGGATGTTCTTTGACTATATCCACTTCGCCCATATGAATCTCACATTCCAGTCCGAAGTAGGCAGCAGCAGTTGCCAGAGCCACTCCATGCTGACCGGCACCCGTTTCTGCAATAAGCTTCTTTTTACCGAGATACTTGGCAAGGAGAGCTTCACCCATACAGTGATTGAGTTTGTGAGCCCCTGTATGATTCAGGTCTTCTCTCTTCAGGTAGATACGGCCACCGTACTTTTCAGACAGGGACTTAGCATAATACACAGGGGTAGGTCTCCCCTGAAAATGCTTTCTGATGGATCTTAATTCGGTTATGAAATCATGTGATTTACTGATCGAGAAATAGGCGTCAGTAATCTTCTCCATTTCTATCTGCAGATCGGGTGGAATGAACGATCCGCCGTATGCACCAAAATTTCCTTTTTCATCAGGATTGATTTTAAAATACCCCATGGTTTTATCCTTTTCTTGATTTATGATTTAGTGAATAAGAGGATTATAACCGTTTCTACGCATAGAATCAATCTTTTTTTAAAAAATTTTCATCAGATGATATCCCAGCTCTCAAGACTCTTAAAATGATCAGCTGACCCAGTCTTGCCAGGACGGGCTCCCTGCAGGGCAAGGGTTCCACCAATACTGCCGCCTGCCTCTTCAATCCTCTTTGATAGATATTGAAAGACAGCTTTAGAATCTCTCTTCTCGGGATCTGCCTGGAGGGTAAAGATGTAGACCTTTTTACCCTGCAGATCTACCCCATCTAAAAAGGCATTCATGGCGGGTGTACCATGGGCGGCCCAGATGGGTGTTCCCAGAATCAAGATATCCTTGTCGGCACATTTTTCCCAGGGAGCATCCGCCAGGGGGGTCGACTTGGCCTTGAGCGCCAAATAGCCGGAACGTAAAAAGCCTTTGACCGGTTTTTTTTCTTTCAGTTCAATCAACTCTGCATCCACACGCGCGGCCAGTATGGTAGCGGCCAATTTTGTACTTCCATTCCTGGAAAAGAAAACTAATGCTTTTGTACTCATACCTAAAAATACCCTATTGGGGAAATAATTCAAGTTTTTTTCTTTTTGGATCTTGACAAAGGGTTCAAACACAACTACAGTCTTAGTGTATTACTTTATTAGTACACCCTTCGACCTCGACAACTTAATTCACCAAAGCTCTAAACGAGCTTTGGTAGTGTAAGGAGAACCCACAAATGATCCCTGCCATAAAGATTGAGAATCTAATTTTCCGCTACGGAAAAGAACCCCTGTTTAATGAACTGAATCTGAACATAGGCCCCGGACTATACGGACTTCTGGGAAAAAACGGTGCCGGAAAATCAACGCTGCTCAAGATCATCTCCGGCCAGCTTTACCCCCACAGCGGAAGTTGCAGAACGATGGGAGAAGATCCAACCCGAAGAAGCCCCTCCCTCCTCTCCAAGGTTTATTACCTCCCCGAAGACATACAGGTCCCCGAAATCAAAGGAGATAGATATGTCAGCCTCAATTCCCCCTTTTATCCGGACTTCGACAAGGAGTCCTTTGACAGGGCCCTAAAACTGTTTGAAGTCCCTGGAAGAAAAAATCTGAACACCCTGTCATACGGGCAAAAGAAAAAATTCCTCATCTCCTTTGCCATGGCCACCCGCTGCCCTCTGCTTCTCTTAGACGAACCCACCAATGGATTAGATATTCCCTCAAAGAGTCAGTTTCGCCAGGTGGCAGCCAGCATGGATCTGGAGACTCAGGCTATGATCATCTCCACCCATCAGGTCAGGGATATGGAAATGCTGATTGATCCCATCATCATCGTGGATAAGGGGAAAATCATCCTGAACAAATCTATGGAACAGATCCTGAACAATTACCATCTGGTTCTCCAGGAAAATGAACCCCTCCCGGGAGAGGCGCTGTATTGGGAAAAAGTGCTGGGTGGATATTCGGTGGTTAAGGAAGGCCCGACAGAAGAAGGAAAGACCATGGATCTTGAATTTCTGTTCAATCTGGTTATTAACAAAGGAGGTATATCATGACCCTGGAGAATCATTTCAACCTCTATAGATTTTTCCTTCTCTTTAAAAAAGACCTGATTCAGGGATATAAGGCTCTTCTGATCACAGCGGCGGCGGTAGTCGGAGTCATATTGTTCCTTTTACTTGTATCCAGCCCGGGAGAAGCCAGTTCTGAGGTTCATCAGGGTTTGTTTCTGCCACTCCTCTGGTTGGGAGGGCTGATATTTACGAGTCTATCCTTCAAAGAAGCCCATTCGGTCAATCTGATCCACAACTGGCTGATGACACCGGCCTCTCCTCTGGAAAAATTTCTTCAGAAGCTTCTGCTCACAACAGTCTTTTACATTCTAGCCTTATTGGCCGGATTTTTCCTGGCGACATGCCTGAACAGCCTGATCTACCTGATCTTCTTCAAGCGGTCAGTCCCCCTGTTCAATCCGGCCCAATCCTGGTTATGGGTCAACATCGGTCACTATCTGATTGTCCAATCCATCTTCTTTCTGGGAGCCGTCTGGTTCCGTAAATACAATTTTGTCAAAACAGTTCTGACAATCAATGTTTTGCAAATAGGGATGACCCTGACTGGGGGAACCATTGCTCTCCTCACATATTGGGGACCCATCAGGGAAGCCACTAATGGAAATGCCGGCTTCTTTATGGAAGGAGGACAAATTCTGATAGAGAATTTCAACCGCCTGAACCCGCTGGTCATCACAACGATGAAGATTGTGTACTTTGGATTATTGGCTCCTTTTTTCTGGTTTGTATCCTGGCTCAGGATGAGGGAAATTGAGGTCAAAGATGGAGTTTAAAGAGAAAAAATCCATTTACATCCAGATCGCCGATCATTTTTCAGACAACATCCTCAAGGGGATATGGCAAAAGGAAGACAGAATTCCTTCGGTCAGGGAAATGGCGGTACAGCTGGAGGTAAACCCGAACACGGTCATGAGAGCCTATGCCCACCTTCAGGACAAATCAGTCATTTATAACAGAAGAGGCATTGGATATTTTGTGACTCCCGAGGCGGAAAAAGAGGTAAAAGCAATGAAAAAGGAAGATTTTATGAATCATACCCTTCCTGAATTTTATAAATTAATAAAATTACTGGATATCGATATGAAAGAGCTGACCCAAGGTTATAAAGAATTCCTGAAACAGGAGGAACACCATGAAGAGTAGTACAAAAGTTCTTGGATCTGTCCTATTGGCGATCCTTCTTATTTTATGTGTCACCATTGTAGGCTCCCGCATTTACCTGAACCTGAAGATAGGCAATGAATATATTAAAGAAGGAGCCCTGATTATGGAAGATCCCGAGACCCTCTCATACCCTATGAAGACTTTCAACTCTCTGGATTTTTCCGGAGCATGGGAGATTAAGATTACAGAAGGATCTGAATATGCGATCAAAGTAACCGGCCCTGCTAACCTTCTGGATAAAGTGGAAATCAGTCAGACCGGAAAGAAGTTGATAATAAAGAACCTCAACCGTCAGAACCTTTTGAAGGATACATTTAAAATAAGCCTCATCCTGCCAGATTTAGAGGCCCTTTATATTGCCGGCGGAGTCGACATGAGTTTTGACGGATTTTCAGGAGAATCCCTTCTGATCAATCTTGCTGGTGCCGGAAGAATTCGGGGCTTTGATTCTTCCTATGAAAATTTAACTCTCAATTGCACCGGAGCAGGACAGCTGGATCTGACCGATTGTTTGAGTACAAATGCGAAAGTCAACTTAAGCGGGGCCGGCGAAGTCCTTCTGAATATGGGGGGAGGCATTTTAAGCGGGAGCATAAGCGGACTTGGTTCCGTGGAATATCAAGGGTCCTTAAGGGAAAATCAGATACAAGTTTCCGGCTTGGGAAATGTCAATTCCCGATAAAATAGTACATGGCCAATGAAGTCTTCAGTGAAGGTAAGAGGAGATCCTGATCAGGAGTGCCGCCGGAGTGCTGATAGTTGGGGCTGGTTCCGTTATGGTTTCCACGGCATAAGGAAGACTTGCCCCACCCGCAGCGGGGCTGTATACTCGGATGAATCATGTCAAAGAGTAAAAAGGGCCTTCTCTCTAAAAGAGTGACCAGAGCCATAATGGAATATGAGCTGATAAATAAGAATGATAGAGTCCTGATTGCCCTCTCGGGCGGTAAGGACTCATTGCTTTTGTGCTGGCTTCTGAGCCGGATGTCCCGGTCTTTTCCCATCCCTTTTACAGTTCATGCCCTTCATGTTTCCTCGGAAGTCCACCCTCCCCCCCTGGCTCCGGCCCTCACCTCACTGATGGAGGAGTGGGGAATCCCCTATACGATTTTAACGAGAGAGCTAAAGAGTCATCTCCGGCACGGCCAGGACTTCAACTGCTTCCTTTGCGCCCGAAAACGACGGGAAGCCCTGCTTACATTCGCACAGGAAAACCAGTATGAAACCATAGCCCTGGGTCATCATATGGATGACCTGCTCCAGACTCTTCTTATGAACATGACCTGGCAGGGTGAACTGGCAGCGATGCCTCCCCGGCTGGATTACACAGTCAAGCTGAAAATGATACGGCCTCTGTGCCTGATACAGGAACATCATATAAAGGACTTTGTCTGTGAAATGGAATGGAAAATTCCGGCAAAACACTGTCCTTATGAAGGACAGACCCGCCGGAAGGAAGCTGCGGCCCTGGTGGAAATGATGAGCCAGGGTAAAGACAGCCTCAAGTACAATATTTACAAATCACTGGGTAATATAAAAACTGATCTTCTGCCCGGGTCCATTATATAGTGGAACAGCTTTCTCTGTTGGAACAGGAAATTCTTCTTCGATCTTCGACAATAAGAGCCGAATCAGACAGATAGGAGCCAGCACTCCTAATGAAGTCTTCCGCCCGGGAATCTGCTATGAAATACTCGATCCATTTACCATCTTTCCTCTGTTCCACCAAGCCGGCACTCTTGAGAATTTTCAGATGATTGGAGAGGGTTCCACCGGCTATATCCAGACCAGAGAGGAGTTGGCAGACACACAATGGCTTCTCCAGGAGCATCATGCAGATCCTGAAGCGATTGGCTTCGCCCATGGCTTTCAATTGATTCACCAGTACTTTCATAATTCAAAAATATCAGAAAGGTCTTGCCTAATCAATGCCATACTGATACATTTAGCTAAACATCTAATTGTATCAAGGAGAAGGGATGCAGATCTTTACAATACTGGCAGATTTTCTGACCTATTCAGTTTTTAATATGGAGAAGGGTTCTCTGGCATCTTCAATTCATTTTTTCATTGAAGATACGACTAAAATTTTCGTCCTCCTTTTTATTATGATTTATCTGATTGCTCTGGTCCGTGCCGGGATAGATACAGAGAGAATTAGAAACTACCTGCAGGGAAAACACAGAGGAGTCGCCTATTTTCTGGCTTCCCTCTTCGGCGGGATAACCCCCTTTTGCTCCTGCTCGAGTATCCCCCTCTTCCTGGGATTTACATCGGCCAGGATTCCTCTGGGAATCACCATGGCCTTTTTGATAACCTCCCCCATGATCAACGAAGTGGCACTGATTCTTTTAGGCTCCATTCTGGGCCTCAAATTCATGATGCTCTATGTGATAACCGGCATGACAGCAGGGATTCTAGGCGGCTTTTTTATCGATGCCATCGGGGCCGAAAAATACCTCACACCCCTGGGACAGCAGGCCAGGACCATGCAGACCGAAGAGGCAGAGGAACAATCAAAGAAATTGACCCTCAGGAACAGGCATGATTTTGCCAGGGATGAGGTAAAAACGATTGTCGCCAGGGTCTGGAAGTGGATTTTCATTGGTGTAGGGCTGGGAGCAGCCCTTCATGGCTTTGTGCCTGAAACGTTTATCACAGACAATCTGGGCAAAGGGAACTGGTGGGCTCTGCCGGGAGCCGTTCTCTTAGGAATACCCTTGTATTCTTCGGCCACGGCGATAGTACCAGTAGCAGAAACACTCCTGGCCAAGGGATTGCCCGTCGGGACGACCCTGGCCTTTATGATGAGCACCGTAGCAGCCAGCTTTCCCGAATTCATGATGCTGAAGCAGGTGATGAAACCACGGCTGCTATTGATCTTTTTCTTAATGCTGCTGGTATTTTTTACCTCGGCAGGATGGATTTTTAACACCATTTATTAGGCACTTAGGCCTAAACGGGAAAATTACCAAGGCCCTTAGGCCCTGAGCGAAAAAGACACCGAGGCTGTGTTACACCCTTCGGCCCTGAGCAGGAAAACCACCAAGGCTCCCTGCGGAGCCTTGGTAGCCAATAAAAAACTGGTAGCAAATAAAGACACTAATAAAAACATTGGTAAAAAACCAAAACCAGAAATATAGGAGACAAAGATGAAAATTGAAGTATTAGGTTCGGGATGTGCCCGTTGCAAAGTCCTTGAAAAAAACACGAGAGAAGCGGTAAAAACTGCCGGATTGGATGCAGAAATTGTCAAAGTGGAAGACATGAAGCAGATCATGGCCTACCAGGTGCTGTCGACTCCTGCCCTCGTTCTTGACGGCAAAGTCATCAGCACAGGAAAACTCCTCAATCCTGATGAAATAATAGCGCTTATCCAGGCTTAAAGTCCTTAGAAATCAAAGCCCGGTTTCATTCAGAAGCCGGCAGATTTCCCGGATATAGCTCTGGCAATGAGTATCAAACAGGTGCTGTTCCCGGGCTTTCTGAAGCCCTCCGGCTTTATGAAAATCTATCTTGAGAAGAGAGATGCAATCAGTACTGCCAAATTTCCTGTGAAAGGAGAGCAGGATATTCTGTGACTTCTCAAACAGAATCTGTTTGCTTTCAAAAACGGAATCACTGTCATAATACCGGCAACCCAGCACCATGAGTGCACCCGTTAGAGCCCCGCAGGTTTTCTGCATGGTACCGATACCGGCCCCGAAACCGGCAGCAAGATTCATGGCCGTCTTCGCGTCGATCCCCAGCTGATTATGATACGCACCCAGGATAGACTGGGCACTGTTAAACCCATGCTTATGCAGGTGGATTGCCCTATCAAGGGGATCTTCTCCATTGTTCATACCCTGTCCCTGATTCTATACTTTTTTAATAAGCTCATATACTATAATAATCCCCTGTTCTCCCGTTGTGAATACAACTAAAGTTGTAGTTTTTACCTATACAGGCATTTTTTTTTAAATTAAACTAAAAAGGCTTAAAGTAAGGTACACAATAGGATGAAATGGACAAAAGATGGAACTGCTGCTGGATGACGCATCCCAGGAAATTATACGTGAATTGATCAGTCCTCCTGATCCTTTGACTTCACTCCATGATCATCTTGAGTTTTTTTCTTACAAACTCAGTCAAATTATGAAAAGCCAATACCATGCTATCGTGCTGCTTCCCGGAGCGGTCAACTCCACGATGATTCTTGTGGCGAATAATCCTCCGGATTTTGATCAAGCCTATAGAGAATCCCTGATTGATCATGATTTCATCCTGCAGAAGCTGTCCGAAAATCCACACCAGATTGTCCATCTCTTTGAGCTGTTGAAGAATCCAGTATACTCAAACAATTGGTTCTATAAGGAAGCCCAGAGATTGAGGCCCGCCGGAGATTGCCTATACTGTCCGTTTCAAGAGGACGGTGAGTTGATAGGATTCCTGGGACAAGTCCGTCCCTACCTGTCAGAGCCTTATGGTGACCATGAAATCAACCTGATGCAGCTCCTTGCTCCGGCACTGTCCAGCCATCTGCAGCTGCTGCGCTCCCGGCATTTCCGGCCCAATCTGGAAGAGGGGAATGAAAAATTCCAGAATTTTCTGAAAACCTTTAATCTGACCGAAAGGGAATGCCAGGTTCTTAAGCTGATGGTCAAAGGTTTAACGAACAAACAACTTGCTCTGAAACTGGAAATAACAGAAAACACTGTGAAGAGGCATGTCTTCAATATTTTTGAGAAAACCCGGGTTCGGAACCGGACCCAGTTGATAATTAAAACAAACCTAGGTTGACAGTGCTTCGGCGGCATCCTTGACGAGCTGGGATTCTCCCTTTTTACAAATAAGAGCTTTGCCGTTCTTTATCACCACAATAAGGTCTTCCACACCGCAGAGAGCGACAGGGATATCAGAGTAGACAAAATTACTGTCATTTCCCCCTGAGAATACAGGAACTTCCGAGGGAGGATTCAGATCGGCAATAACATCCCAGCTGCCGACGTCATTCCAGTCAAATCCCGAGCGGACCATGGCGATGCGGCTGCTTTTCTCCATGAGGGCATAGTCTACGGATTCCCGGGGAAGTGAGGCGTAGAGAAGAGTGAGTTCATCATCAGGCATGACCACTGTCACATCATTTTCAGCAGTGGAGGCAGGACAATGAAGAGCTGGCAGAAATGGCTTCAGCATATCAGGACTCCCCGCCAGCAGTTCCTGTTCAAACAGCGATATTTTATAAGTGAACATTCCCGAGTTCCACAGATAATTCCCGGCCTTCAGGAATTCTTCGGCTCTGGTCTGATCTGGTTTTTCCTTAAAGGATACAACCTTGAATCCCGGACCGGTCTCTTCACCGGCTTCGATGTAGCCGTACCCTGTGGAGGGAAAGTCCGGCTTGATGCCGAAGACCACAAGATTATCCAGAGCCGCCAGAATCGAAGCATCATCCACATCACGGGCAAATTGATCCACATCCTGGATGAGGTGGTCTGCCGCCAGAACAAGAACCTGGGCCTCTTTGTTTCCTGTCTTTTCTTTCAACCAGGCTCCGGCATAAGCCAGGGCTGGTCCGGTATTCCGGGCTTCCGGTTCGGCCAGAAGAATAAGCTTTTTTCTTATGTCTCCGGGTAGATGACGGCTGTCTTCCAGGGCAGCATCGACATGATCTTTATGAGTGACCACAAGAATTTTTCCCTTGATATTCAATGAAGCGGCCCTTTTTATGGTTCCCAGAAAGAGGGAATCCTTACCCTGGACAGTCATAAACTGTTTAGGTTTGCTGTTGTTAGAGGCGGGCCAAAGCCTCTTACCTGCTCCTCCAGCCATAATAATGACATGATCTACCATTGGGAAAACCTCCGTGGAATACAACCGGCTGAACTGTATTAAAAACAAAGTCCATCCTGCTCGACTATTCTTATATTACATTATAATATGGTTAAAAACCTGAAATTGTACAGAGGAGCGGGAACATGGCCTTTACCTTATCCATATATCCATGGGTCTATGTGGGAAAATTTAATGAGAGCTGGTCGGGAGACTTTATCGAACAGGAACATCTGAGTCCTGAAGGAGAAGCCGCCTTAAGCCAAACCGAACGGAACGCCTTGCTTGATAGAAGGAATTCCTTCCCAGATCTCCCCCTGGTGAATTACACCAGTCAGTACGGTCTGGGTTGTTTTGAAGGTGTCAAAGCCTTTCCCCAGAAAGAGGGAGGCCTGAAAGTATTCCGCCCCGGGGAGAACTCAGCCCGGATGGCCCGTTCCATGGCTGGACTGGGCATGCCCGGCGTAGACGAAGATCTCTGCACCCAGGCTATTCTGGGAACCCCCTCCCGTAATGCCGAACTGGGATTTACCGTCAAATACGATCCTCTATGGGAAAAAGACTCCTTCATGAGTGCCGGATCTGTCTATATCAGACCCTTTAGCTGGTCCGAGCCGGGCATTGGAGTCAGTCTTTCCAAAAACCCCTGGCTTGTTGTGATCAATACCCCTGTTTCAGCCTATTTTTCCGGTGACAATTTTGATGCAGTCACAACGGATATGTCACGGGCGACTCCCAAGGGAACGGGTTGGATAAAATGTGACGCCAACTATGTCATTCCCTGCCTCGCCAAAAGCAAGGCACTTCAGGATGGTTTTATGGAAGCAATCTTCCTGGATGCTATGGAACATAAATACATCGAAGAAGGCTCGTCGTGTAACTTCTTCTGTCTTTTGAAAAACGGAACTCTGGTGACTCCGGAACTGGGTGATACCATCCTGCCTGGAATCACGAGAAAGAGTCTTATTCAGTTGGCCCGGGACAGAGCGGTGAGTGTTGCAGAAAGAAAACTCCCTCTGGAAGAAGTCCTGGCAGATGGTGCCGAGTGTTTTGTCACAGGAACGGCCGCAGGGCTCACTCCCATTACTTCTTTGACCCATGAAGGGAAAAAGACTGTCTTTGGGAATGGAAAACCCGGTGAGCTTTCCCTATCCATGCAGAAAGAGCTTAAAGGTATTCAGTATGGAGTACTGGAAGATAGATTTAACTGGATGGTTCCAGTCAAGTCCTGATTTCAGCGGCTCAGTAGTTCTTCGGGAGTCCGGGTGATTTCATCATAAAGATAGACATCGCTCTCTGGTAGAGGCTTGATCATGGCCATGGTATTCTGAAAGACAAGGCTGTCTTCTGGACGACTTCTGACCATAGTCTCCGGATCACGGTCAATCCGGTCAGCATAATCGGCTGCTCTGGTCAATGAAAGAAGAGCCTGACTCTGCTTGACCTGGTCTGATCCTCTCTCTGCCAGAGAATAATCCACATAGGCCAGATTGTTGTACACTCGGATGAAGTGATTCACTAAAGAACGGTGTTCAATAATATCCTCAGGAGCCAGATAGGGAAGAGAGCTTTCCTCACGCTTGAGATCTCTCAGGATTTCCATATACTGGTTCCTGGCGCCGAAAAAATTATGCCGGTAAACAAGAGTATTCGCCAGGGCAAACCTGGTATTTCTGGTCTTTTTCATATCTTTAAGTGCGGATTCAAACTCCAGAACAGCCTGATCATACTGTTTCTGATCGTAGTAGATATAACCTTTTCGATAGGAAATATCTCCCGTATGATACTGGTTCTTTTCGGCCTTGTTGAAATAATTCAATGCTCCCGTCAGGTCATCATAAACGGTGTAGTGGAGATTTCCCATGTCTGCATACAACTCTCCTATCTCAGAGTTAGTGCCGATGAGACCTCTCAGCTGACTGTCTTCCAACAATCTGATGCCAGCCTCAAATTCTTCTTCGGCGTTATCATACAGTCCCTCTTCATAATTGATCTCACCCCGCCTGCGGTAAATACCGACGTTCTTGAAGATGCGGGACCGGCTCAAGGGCTGAGCCTGATCCATATAAAATAAAGCCTTCTGAAGAGCTTTTTTTTCCTGATCCATATTATAGGTCCGTCTGAAATATCGGGCCAACTGATAGTGTACATCCGGTACAGAGACATCAATTTCTTCTGCCTTAAAGAGGAAATCCTTTGCCTCACTGACTTGATTGCGGTCAATATAATAGCCACCCAGATCAGACAGTGTTAAGGCAGTGAAGGCGGGATCACCCTTAATTCCCGACTTTTTGGAATAAATATTACTCAGGATTGAGATGTTACTATCATCCTGAATTCTCAAAAAATAACGAAGCATCCTGAGCATGATTTCATCATTGCCGTCATAATGGGCCAGGGCTGTGGCATACTGAAATCGGGCATCTTCCAGCTTGTCCGGGTCTTCTTCTGACCAGAGCATGTAATTATCACCCAAAGCCAGCATCAAATCATAATTGTAAAGATCCCGGTTCAGACCCATAGAAAGGATTTCTGCGGATCGGGCATATTCTCCTGTTTTGTTCGTCAGGAACAGTCCGTACTCAAGATAACCACGGAGAAATTCAGGGTACTCTCCCAGTAGGCCTTCATACATTTGGACGGCGTATGGAAAGGCTCGACGCATCCGATAGGCATCCGCATAATCCAGAAATCGGTTTTTGGAAGGCCACCCTTGAATCGTAAGCTTTCCAAGGCCCCAACCGAAGAAGGCCTTATTAAAAAGAGCGAATCCTTCTGAATATTCATCCTGCTCGATGAGATCCAGTCCTTGTGTGTAATAGATATGTGCCTGCAAGGGGCGGTAGAGAAAATGAAAACTGAGATAGACAGTCATTCCCAATAGGACCAGAATGACAGCCACCATGCGGACAAAGGGCCAACCTTTCTCGGCAAACTGATACAAAAACCCTGTTTGCTTCAGTTCAAATTCTCGGCCGGTGAGTTTTTGATACCCCTTGGGGAGTTCAATCCTTTTTCCCGTAATATTAAAGAATTCGGTGCTGATCAGCCGGGGGGCACTGCCTTTGATAAGCATGGAGACCAATTTACGATAGCGGACACCTGTCAGATCATCCGCTCCGGCTAGAACATCCTGGATAGAGATCTTAAGGTTAAGCGGGAGTCGGCTAAGACATCCCTGAAGAGCATCAAGGTTTTCCTCAGATATTTCAAATACATCATCCTCTTCGATTTCCAAATCCTCGGAATCATCCATAAGGAATGTATCATCCAGAGTATCCAGACTATCGAGAGAGGCATCCATATCGTCATCAAAACTGATACCTTCCTGAAAATTGAAATCTTCACCAAAGTCGCCCAACGAGAATTGTGCGGCTTCTTCATCTTCATCCATATCGAGAGACATGTCTTCAAGGTCGTCCAGTTCAGGGATCTCTTCATCCGGGGAGGACAGATCAAATTCTTCACCAGGAGCATCCAGATCAAATCCTTCTTCCTCGCCCCCTAGTTCATCCAGTTCTTCCAGGTCGTCATCATCACTTCCCAGGTCATCCAGATCATCTCCGGCTGATAGGTCATCCAGACTGGGAAGCTCATCATCCATAGATAAATCATCAAGCCCGGGAAGCTCATCCTCTACGGGAGCATTTTCATCCAGCCCGGGTATTTCATCATCCATGGAAACATCATCCAGTCCGGGTATTTCATCCTCTACGGGAGCACTCTCATCCACTCCCTCGTTGGCTGCTATCATAGCATCCAGAGAATCCAGACTTTTATCTTCAGAGACATCTTCGGTAGAGGGAATATCGTCAAAACCAAGATCCCCGAAATCATTCAGATCTCCAGGGATTGAAAAATCATCTGTACCAGGAAGTTCTGCTTCCGGAACTGGGCTATCCAGCAGATCATCAAGACCTAAAGACTCTTCCAGGTCCTCTGCGGGCTCATCTGCATCCAGGCCTGCCTGGCTGAGAAAGTCATCCATGGAGAGATCATCCTGATCCAGCTCACCCATATTCAAAGATTCTTCGAGTGAGGGTTCCGGCGGCAGTACGTCTTCTATGGTTTCACCCAAAGTTTCCAGCACAGCTGCTTCGTTACCCCAGAGATTAATTTTCTGTTTAAAACTGTCTATATCTTCCCGTGTAGGCATAAGTACTTCTTATTAACATATTTCGGCAGATCCAGGCGAGGACAAAAGTTTTTTCACCCCCGCTAAACTCGGGGTACAGTTCCTCCGAAAATCATACCATAGGAAAGGCATGATGAAAAACAAACTTATACTATTAATTTTTCTGATCTCAGCAACATTGATACAGGCTTTTGAGGTCACCGATATAAATCTCCACCTCAAGATCACCGGCATCACCGAGGCCGGTCCTCCAGAGGTCTGGAGGAATTATCTTATTATGACCAGCAAACCCAACCGTCAAGCCCGGTTTGTCGGTGCAGCCTTTTCAACGGAAAACTATCAGTTGGTTCACAGTTATCAGAAGAATGAGCATGGCATCTACTTCCTCATCCTTCCTCTTCCCAGCGAAGAGATCATAGATTACAGGATCATTATAGACGGTATTTGGATAGAAGATCCGGAAAACCCCAACAGTGTCCGGGATAGAAACGGACTATATCTCTCCAGACTGACCTTTCCCCCTGATCAGAGAGTCAGAAAACTCAGCCCCGTATTGAAAGAAGAAGGGGGAATCGTAGAATTTTATATCCAGACAAGTCCTGGAAAACGGGTTTACCTGGCCGGTGATTTTAACCGTTGGGACCCCTATATGACAGCGTTGAGAGAAAAAGAGCCTGGCCTGTACAGCACCGAGCTGTCAATCAAACCAGGACGCTATGCCTACTATTTCCTGGTAGACGGGGAACCCATTCCCGACCCTCTGAATTTCCAAAAGAATCAGAATGCAACAGGAGAAGAAGTTTCCATACTGTTTATTCCGGGATGAAAACTGGGGAGGAGGCTGATGGGAGGACTACTCTGTCAGATCACTGACCGCAAAAACAGGCTTTCCTGTTTTCAGGACGGAAAGAACATTCTCTGCCGTTTTTCTTTTCAAATCGACAACAGACTGCTCGCTATAATAAGCCTCATGATCCGTAATGACCACATTATCCAGTGTTAAAAGCGGATTCTCCGGAAGGGGGGGCTCTGTTTCCAGAACATCCAGAGCCGCGGCTCTGAGAGGCCCCTTTGTCAGTGCCGAGAAAAGTGCCTTCTCATCCAGGACACCACCCCGGGCTGTATTGATTAAAACAGAGCCGGTTTTCATCGAAAAGAGTCGTTTCTCATTCAGCATATGACGTGTTTCCTCAGTCAATGGAAGATGCACAGTCAAATAATCAGAGACATGAAGCAATGTATCCAGGGACACAGCCTCTGCACCATTATCCAGCCTGCTTCCCGGAACCAGTCCCCTTGAATGCACAAGGATGCGGCTGAATCCGAAGCCTTGCAGCTGCTCATGTATGGCTCTACCGGTTTTTCCATACCCCAGAATGCCCAGTACTGAGCCTCTGATCCTGAACAGGGAGTGACCAAGGGAATCCCGCCAATGCCCTTTTCGGACCAGCTCATGCCGCTGGGGAATCCTCCTGGCAGCACTTAACAGCATGGCCGCAGCATGTTCGGCGACTTCTGTAGTGCAGTATCCGGGAATGATGCCTACAGGGATGCCTTTCTCTGCGGCAGCCTGAATATCCACATTATCAAAACCGATACCATAGCGGGATATGATCCGGCAATGCTGCAGAGACTGAATAAATCCGCGGTCTATATTCACCATATTAACAAGAAGGGCATCGGCGGTTCGGACTTTTTGAAGCAGTTGGGGGCGATTGAGCTGCCTGTAAATCTCCAGGTCTACATTCTGGTTTTTAAAAACATCTTCTTCCTGCTGACAGTCATCAAAAAGATTATCAGTTATTACGACTTTGTATCGGCTCATGCCAGGCAGTATAGCCCAGCTCCACTGTCGTGACAATCAGAGAATTCTAAAGGGAACAACCCGCTGGATTCAGGGCCGGAAGAGATTATTCCTTTGTGATTTTGATGGTGACATCTGCCGGAAGGGCCAGATTGCAGGCTGCTTCCAGAGTCTTTATGATCCCCGAAGGAACGGGACAGGCCGCATGAGAACAGTGCTCCGAAGCCAGCTTGTAGACAGGAGACTCTGTCATTGGACCAAAACAGGCGGCATAGGCATCTGTTTCCTTCAGTGACTCCGCCATGGCCCTGATATCAGGACAGTCAGACTGTATCTCCAGGACTGCATTCTGCCCATCCTCGCTTGTGCCTCGGATGGTCGTGTTGAACCCGCAGATCCCGGCACAGATTTCTGTTTTAATCATGGCTTATTCCTTATTTTAATTCTTCATCTGAATCAGGGCAGCTGGCCGCCTGCACCCCGTAGGGCCCGGCGGGTGTGGGATCAAAGTCTTCGACCTGAGACCGAAGCTTATCCCGCCGGGGAAGAGGATTCTTCAACCCATTGCAGTCGACACTGACAAAGGTGACCTTATTAGAAAAGACAAGGACCTCTTCTTCCGCTCCGGGAGCATCCCCATAGACATCCACCTGATAGGTGATAGAGCTGCTCCCCTGATGTACCGGGAGAATATGAAAGCGAAGGATGGAACCATTGATCACGGCCTTTTCAAAGCTGATCCGGTCCATCCCCCTGGTGACCAGTCGGTACCCTGGAAAATCCCTGGCCGCCGTCAGCCAGGCATATTCATCCACCCAGAAGAGCATCTGGCCACCAAAAAGGAATTCATGGTGATTAAGATGCTCCGACCTGACAGTGTTGTAGGTATTCAAAATGCGGTGATGGCCTCCATGCCGTTCTTCTTGATGATATCCAGACCGTGGTCGATGTCTTCCACTTTGAACATAATGACTACTTTGTCATCCATCAGCATCAGTGTCGAGTAGAGGTACTCGATGTTGACCGCATTTTCCTCAAAGATCTGCATGACTTCATGGAGGGCGCCGGGACGGTCGTCCAGACGCACACCGATCACCTGGGTCACACGGGCGGTGAAGTTGTTCTTCTGCAGCAGATCCAGGCACTTATCGGGCTGTTCAGCAATGATTCTGAGAATGCCGAAATCGGCAGTATCTGCTATGGTCATAGCCCTGAGACTGATGTCTCCCTCGGCCAGGATTCTGGTGACTTCTGCCAGGCGGCCGTTTTTATTTTCAAGGAATACGGAAATCTGTTTAATTTTCATGTTATGACTCCTATTTTCAGAGTGAAGTTCATCACTCTGATGATTGTTCCGTGAAGGCCTAAAGGTCTTCTACTATCAGAGTGAATAACATCACTCTGATGATTGCTCAGTGAAGGCCTAAGGGCTTACAGGGTTCTCTTGTCGATGACTCTCTTGGCCTTGCCTTCTGATCGGGCAATGGTTTTAGGTTCCACAAGTTTAATGATAACGGCGATTCCCAGCTCCTGTTTGATTTCATGAGCAATTTTTTCCCTGATTCTTTCCAGAGATTTAGTCTCATCGCCGAAAAAGCTGGGTTCCACTTCCACATGAAGCTCCACTTCATCCAGATGAGAATCTCCACGGTCAACCACAATCTGATAATGAGGTTCCGTCTCTTCGATGCGCATCAGGACATTCTCTATCTGACTGGGGAATACATTCACACCCCTGAGGATGAGCATATCGTCTGTCCGGCCCAGGAGGCGATGCATCTTGACGGTTGTTCTGCCGCAGGGACAGTCATCGTGCCAGAGCCAGGTGATATCCCGGGTTCTGTAGCGGATAATGGGAGTTCCCTCTCTGGTAATTGTAGTGAAGACAAGTTCCCCCTTCTCTCCTTCGGGAAGGACTTCCCCCGTAGCAGGATCAATGATCTCAGGATAGAAATGATCTTCGTTCACATGAAGACCATTATGGGCTTCACATTCGTTGGAGACTCCCGGGCCGACGATCTCTGTCAAACCATAAATATCATAAGCCTGAAGATTGAGCTTTTCCTCTATCTCCTTTCTCATGTTGTCACTCCATGGCTCGGCTCCGAAAATCCCGGCCTTGAGAGAAAGGTCTTTAAAGTCGATTCCCATCTCTTTGGCGGACTCTGCCATATAAAGGGAATAGGAGGGGGTACAGGTGAGGATGGTAGATTTGAAATCCCGCATCAGCATAAGCTGGCGTCTGGTGTTTCCCGAGGCGGCAGGGATGGTGTTGCACCCCAGGGTATGGGAACCATAATGAACACCCAAACCTCCGGTAAACATCCCGTACCCATAAGCATTCTGGACCACATCGTCGGGGGTTCCCCCAGCCATACAGAGGCAACGGGCCATGACTTCCGACCACATGGCAATATCATTCTTGGTGTAGGCTCCCAGGACAGGCGTACCCGTTGTTCCTGAGGAGGTGTGGATTTCGACGATCTCTTTTTCTTCCACTGCGAGAAGTCCATAGGGATATGTGTCCCTCATGTCATCCTTTGTTGTAAAAGGAAGTTTGGCAATATCAGCCATGGACTGAATGTCATCGGGCTTAACGCCAAGCTCATCAAATTTCCTGGTGTAAAAGGGAATGGTATTATACACATGACGTACCAGCTTTTTCAGGTTATAGAGCTGCTGCACCTTTCTGTCATCCACATTGTCACATTCCGCGTTTTTATTCCAAATCAAAACTTTCCTCCTTGCTTAAACGACCTGGCCCTTAGCGCCAGTCCTCATAAATCTAATAAATCTCTCTTAGCCGATCATATTAGCCTAATAAATCTGTCTTTGCCGATCTTTTTAGGGACCAGCTGCTTTGCAGCTTCCTAATAAATCTCTCGATCATCGATGACCCGTATGGCCTTGCCCGGCTGTACAGGGAGAAACCCGGGTTCATGCAGCTCCACCAGGGCTTTTATGGTGATGGATGCCTGCAGATCTTCCACTATGCGCCTTCTCAAATTGTGAAGGTCCTGAGCATTGTCGGTAAACATCTCAGCCCCGACCTCTGTCTGGATGGTCAGTTGATCCAGAGTGCCCTCTTTGCTGACCTTGATAAGGTAATTGGTACCTATCCCGGGCATCTTCATGATGACTTCTTCGATCTGGGAAGGGAACACATTGACACCATTGATAATAAGCATATCATCCGTCCGGCCCTTGATCCGGGTGATTCTCCGGCTGGTTCTTCCGCAGGGGCAGGCTTCGGGGATAACTCTGGTCAGATCCTTGGTTCTATATCTGAGGATGGGAGTCCCCGTTCTGATCAGGATGGTCAAAACCAGTTCACCCTCAATTCCATCTTCTACAGGCTCCAGGCTGTGACGGTCGATGGTTTCAATCAGATAGGCATCTTCCCAGAGGTGCATGCCCTTCTTTTCGGTACACTCAAAGGCGACACTGGGTCCATTCATTTCGGAAAGACCATAAGAGTTATAGGCATCGATCTGAAAGAGTTCTTCGATTTTCTTCCGGATTTCTTCTGAATGAGGTTCCGCTCCGATGAGGGCTCTTTTCAGATTAAAATCCTTCAGAGAATATCCCAGCTCCTCCATCCTGGAATGCAGATGCAGGAGATAACTGGGGGTGGCGTGAACCGTGGTGGTCTGAAAATCCTTCATCAGTTGAAACTGACGTTTCGTGTTTCCACTGGAGGCGGGGATGACCAGCATTCCCAGCTTTTCTGCACCATAATGCAGCCCGATACCGCCGGTAAACAAACCATAGGTCATCATGTTCTGAAAGACATCCCCTTTGTGACAGCCCGTCGCTTTCAGAGATCGGACGGTCATATTCGTCCAGTTGTCCAGATCTTTCTGGGTATGGTAGATGACTGTAGGAGTACCGGTTGTTCCGCTGGAAGCATGCATCCTGACAATGTCATCCTGATCCACTGCCAGAAGTCCATAGGGATAGGCTTCTCTCAAGTCATCCTTGGTGGTATAGGGAATCTTCCTGATGTCATCGAGAGTCCTGATATCTTCGGCAGAATGGATACCAACCTTTTTCAGACGTTCCTTGTAGAAAGGAGTGACCAGGGCGGTGGTGACCGTTTTTTTCAGCCGCAGAAGCTGCAGGGCCTTTAAGGCATCCCGATCCAGCCGTTCAACTTCTGCATCTTTGTAAAGATTCTGTATCATGAAATATGACTCCCCAGATCAAGAGCCTTATAATTGGCCTGAACTACGGCCTCACCTTTCCGGGAAAAAAGGCTGTCTACAGCAGCCTTCAGATGCTTCATCCCCAGAGGAAGATTCGCCGAGGCAGCTCCTACGATAACCATATTTCCCGCTCTGGAGGAACCGGCTTCTTTAGCCAGAGCCTTATCATCCACCAGGCGCACTGAGGGAAGTTCAGACAATGCCTCCATGATCTGTGACTCTTCGGGGTAATTGCTTATATTTTTTACAGGGGTAATGGATGTGACCAGAATGCCTTCCGGAGAGAGCCAGGGCAGATAGCGCAGGCTTTCAAGAGGCTCCATGCTGATAACCATATCGGCAGTTCCCTGACCGATCAGATCAGAAAAGATTTCACCGTCGGCAAGACGCATATGGGCCATGACGGCTCCGCCTCTCTGGGCCATACCGTGGACTTCGGACTGACGGACCTTAAACCCTGCCTTGGCGGCAGCGGTGGCGATAACAGAGGCCAGAGACAGGACACCCTGCCCTCCGACTCCGGCAAGTATGATGTCATATTTCATGGTTTTCAGCTCCCCTTCTTCTTTGCTTTACGAGCGGTTTCTATGCACTCTCTGACAGCAATAATCACAGAAACACCTTTATATGCCAGTTCTTTCCTGAGAATCACCTTGTTTTCTTCATGGGATTTTCTATGGGCCGGAATGGTTATTACATGTTCGCCATCGCCCATGATTCCCGTCACGACCTGCTCCAGCCGGCTGGATGGCAGAATGGTGGTCTGCCCACCGGTCATGGCTGTCGTTTCATTGTCCACGATGATAATCGTTACATCCGTCCCCGAGGAGACACAATCGACCAGACCGGTCATCCCGGAATGAAGGAAAGTACTGTCCCCGATCACAGCCATGACATTTTTAAGACCCGTCTCTGAAGATCCCTTGGCTGCCGTGATGGAGGCTCCCATACAGATAATGGTTTCGGGCACACTCAGGGGAGGCAGAGCTCCCAGAGCATAGCAGCCGATGTCGGAAGTGACCGTGCTTTCTTCCAGTTCAGCCTGAACTTCCTTGATGACCCTGTAGGTATCATCATGAGGACAGCCGGCACAGAGCTGAGGAGGCCTTCCCGGAAGATCCATGGAGCTGACCACTGAAGAGTCTCTGACAGGCAGACCGAGGGCGGGTCGGACATTGTCCGGCGTCAGTTCTCCCTGGAGGGGAACTATATTTTGCATTTTCCCGGTAATTTTCAGATCTCTGGGCAGAAGGCCCGCAATCAGACGCTCCACATAAGGGTATCCTTCTTCAAGAATAACCAGTTCCTTGACATGAGCCGCCAGTTTTCTAATCTTCTCCTCCGGGACAGGATAGACTCCGATGTGAAGATGGGAAGGATTATCCGTCAATTCCCCTCTGTTTTCCATATAGTAGTTATAGCCCAGACCAGTGGTGATCACACCTCGTTCCCTGTTGGCCTCATTCATGACAAGAGCATTGACTGATGAGTTTTCACTATAGGCAATCATGTCTTTCTGACGTCCCAGAAGGCTGTCCCAGCGGCGGCGGGCATTAGCCGGCAGCAGCATCCAATCCTGTTTATTATCCGCCTTATTCAGGGCATTTTCTTCCCGGATAGGGGATGATTGTATGGCAGCCCTGGAATGGGAGAGTCTGGTAACAAGGCGTAGAAGAATGGGAACACCCATTTTTTCCGAAAGATCAAAGGCCTCTCTGGTCATATCGTAAGCCTGCTGCTGATTCACAGGTTCCAGGAGGGGAACCCGGGCAAAATCGGCATAATATCGGGTGTCCTGTTCGTTCTGAGAAGAGTGCATTCCCGGGTCGTCGGCGACCACGATAACAAGACCGCCCCGTATATCCAGGAGTGCTCCATTCATAAAGGCATCCGCGGCTACATTGAGTCCCACATGCTTCATGGTCACAATGGCCCGTTTTCCTGCGAAAGAGGTTCCCAGAGCCTCTTCAAGAGCCGTTTTTTCATTACTGGACCAGCTGGCAAAGGGACCACCCTTTTCTTTGCTGTAATCCAGAAGGTATTCCATTATTTCTGTTGAAGGCGTTCCCGGGTATCCATAGCAGGAAGAAACTCCTCCGTGTATGGCTCCCAGGGCGACTGCTTCATCTCCCAGAACTACAAATTCAGACATAGATTCTCCTATAAACTGTATCAAGTCGTAAAGACCGGGCTGAAGGGATACTTTAGAAAGAATCCCTCCCTTGATTGTTTTAAACTTAATTGGTTTTATTTATACCATAAAGCACCCTGCTTGGGTATTGAAAAATAAGCATCCCTATATAGCTATATAGGCATCAATTTACCAGGATTAATAAAAAACTCGGATGAGAAGAATAGAAATGGATGTGTTCTTTTACCATTCCCGAATAAAAAATCAGAAAGAAGTTGAAAAAAAGATCGAATGTCGCACAGAACTTTCAGGTGCATAAGAGAAGAGGACACCCGAGGATGCTTCCGAGTTTGAAAAGCATTTATTGAAGTAGAAGGAATACCGAAAAAGGTTTATTTTAAAGAAAGAGAGGACCGGTTGTAATCAGCAGACTTCTTTTTCTTTTTAAATGCCTTCAATGAGATAAACAGGACAAATATGTTTTGCAGGATCAATAGCTGCAGGTACATTTTGAACTCACTGTCTTCCAGATTCCCTGAAGGATCGGAAACAAGATACCCTATATAGCTACCTCCGCCGCCTCCAAAAGCTGAAACAGTGGCTATCTGGATTTCGGATGAACTGCTGAGAGACTTCCCTCTTTCGGACAGAAAATCAGAGCCTTCCAGTAAAGCCAGGGTGAAACCTGTCAGATTGATCAGAATAAAGTAAATAATGACAAGCTTTCTCACTATTCCCTCCAGAATAAAATTCTTCCTGTATGTTATCACTTTTATTCTGAATTGGAAACTACTGCTTATGAATAATCCTGCGATAGGTCTTATCAATTTAATCTCAGTTAAAAAGATGATTGAAGATGATTATCCCTCCCACTTCATCGGGATTGCTCCAGATATTAGCCACCGAAAAAAGGAAGACCTGAACAATCAGCGGAATGCTTCAAAACCTTGAGTGACATAACTATCGAAGGCTTTCGCTCACACCCTGATATGATGTTTCATGAGAAGCTTTATCCCATCTTTTCTTCAATATCCTGGCTCGTCCCGGTTCCTTCACGAAGGATCCTGCAAAACGCAATAAACGATTTATCACGCCGGGAATATATTCTTCCACAGCTGCGAGGGTGCAGTTGATGCTCTGATGAGCCACAGATTCAGGATTCACAGAAGTGATTTTCCCCATGAATCCCTGGGCATTGATCCGGTCTCTGACAATCTGTTTAGTCGGCATTCCAGCGGGACATAAGAGAGTTACAGTCACATTTTCATCCCGAAGTTCTTCCCGGATCGCTGTAAAAAAATGGTATAAGAATCGTTTTGTTGCAGAATAGGCCGCCTTATAGGGCATGGGGTAAAAATAGGAGAGACTGGAGACGGTGAGAATCCTGAAAACATCAGATTTCGATCTCTGCTTCAATAGTACTGAGGTCAATTCCACTGTACCGTTCATATTCACATTCATAATCTGCCGGATTTGACTCAGGGCCAAATCCTTAAAGGGCGTCTCATATTCAATCCCGGCCACATTGATCAAAAAATGAAAGCGGAAGCCTGATTGCCTGAGGCGGAGAAAAAAGTCATCTCTTTTTTCCTGACTCAAAAAACTTCCTTCCAGGTACTGAATATCCACATTGAATCGTGTGGAAACCTCGGAAGCCAATTCTTTTAAGGGAGATCCGGGAATATCACTGAGAAAAAGATCCCAACCCCTGCCGGCTGCGTCGATAACATAGGATCGGCCTAAACCACCGGTGGCACCGGATATAAAAACATAGGATTTCATGACTCCCCCCCAGGAGAACTCCTGTTTATTTTACAAGCATTACTTCCCATGGTCAATCATCCATATCCATACATGCAATAACAGTTCTGGAGCCCCAAAGCCAGAACATGCTACATTTAACTATGAAAACAACAGTCATCACAGGAGCGACCTCGGGTATAGGAAAAGCGACCCTCCTCTCCCTGATAAACCAGGGGCACAGGGTCATTGGAATAGGACGTTCAGCAGAAAAAATCAATGAATGCCTTCAGAAAACAGCAACCGCAGTTTATAAGGGACAGGCAGAATTTGTCCGGGCGGACCTCTCCTCCCAGAGAGAGATCAGGACGGCAGCTGATCAAATACTTAAAATATCTTCTTCCGGGATCGACTGCCTCATTAACAATGCCGGATCATTTGCCAGCTCCTACAAAGAAACCGAAGATGCCCTGGAATGGCAGTTTGCTGTTAACCATATTGCTGTGTTCCTGATGACCCGGCTGCTCCTGCCTGTCCTGAAGGAGGGCGGCCGCATCATTACTGTAGGGTCCAGTTCACATTTTAATGCCCGCCTCCGCTGGAAAGATCCCCAGATGAAACATCGCTATTCCTCCCTGGCGGCGTATAGGCAATCCAAATTTTTTAACGTCCTGATGACAAATGAACTGAACCGTTTATATTCGGCAAAGGGGATCAATGCCTATATTGCCGATCCAGGACTCGTCAATACAGAAATAGGATTAAAGGGGACAAAAGGACTCTCCAGACTGGTCTGGTCCATCCGGAGGAGGAAAGGCCAATCCGTTGATGAGGGGGCCTCCACCAGTGTATATCTGGCCACAAATCCGGATATCAGCTTAAAAAACGGCTGTTATTACAAATACAGTCAGCCCCTGGAGCCAGACAAAAGGAGCTGTGACCCGGCTTTGATGAAAAAGCTCTGGAAACTTTCAGAATCTTTCCTGTTATAAAAAGGGGCTATCTTATGAGAGTATAAGACAGCCCCATTGATACATGTAATGAAAGGAACATCAATAGTAATCATCACCCTTAGGAGTAAACTCGGCATTCTCCACCCACCACTCTGGCTTTTCTACCAGCTCAATCAGATTGTTTACCGTCATATAGTGATACTCTTCCTGCCTGGAAAGACTCTTAAAAAGTTTACGCCCCGCCTCCGTATCAAATTTGGAAAACTGCTCCTCATAGAACTCCTTTCCTTTCTTTTCAATTTCAAGGGCTCTTCGAAGCTCTACAAGAAGGTCTTTTGACAAAATACCGTCTACAGATTCTTTTTTCAAAGAAGCAAAAATGGTCTGAACTTCTTTCATTGATCCTTTAACGGCAGAGGTATCCATTTTCTTTTGCAGAACCTCAACAGCATGTGCATGCTTCACCTCATCATCAGCCAGCATTGTAAAAATCTTTTTAATACCCGTCTGCTCTGTTTTAGAGGCAAGGGTTCTGTACAGTTCTTCTGCATCATGTTCCATCTGAATAGAAAACTCAAAAATATCCATAGTTACTCCTATATATATACCAGGGCTGCAATGCAGCTCTGGTACTTTCTCGCTCGAGGCCGAAGGGCCTAAGGGTATAATTCAAGTATAGGTATTGAATTTACCATTCTGCAAGTTATTCGCAAAAACTATCTAATGTGAAGTTTATTAGATATCACAGCTGTCCAAGATAAAATTGCCTCATAAAAACAGCCCCATTTGACCACTTGAAAAAAAGATTGATTCTGTCCCAGGTTTTGGCTTGTTCAACCAC
>NZ_JAQIBL010000343.1 GCF_027859075.1 Oceanispirochaeta sp.
GTGCATATGGATTTTGACCGGGAGATCATGGAAAAACAGGGATACGGAACCTACACACCCCTGAAACCAGCCCGGTCCGGGAAAGGTCCCGATTATTACATTGCCTATAACAGCAGGGCTGCCGAGGGAACCGAGGTGATACACAACAACCTGAGGTATCGCTGTGAAAACGGTGATACCCAGATCATTGAGGCCATGAAGGGCTTCGCCCGGCTCACCGATGATTTTCGCACTGCCATGGAAGACGCCGATACAGATAAAATGAACAGGATCATCGATGCCAACTTTGACCTGAGGCAGTCGGTGATGAACCTGAATCCCCTCCATGTGAAGATGATCAACACAGCTCGTGAAGCGGGAGCCTCGGCTAAGTTTACCGGCTCCGGCGGTGCTCTGATTGGAATTGTCCGGGGGGACGAGGGTTTTGACAGACTCAAAGAAGCCCTGGAGCCTATGGGCTGCGTTGTGATCAAACCGGAGATAGTATATGAGGAGAACAGCTGATGATGATTAAAAAAGCGGTCATACCCGCAGCAGGATACGGAACCAGATTTCTGCCGGCCACCAAGAGCCAGCCCAAGGAGATGCTCCCCCTGGTGGACACTCCCACCATCCAGTATGTGGTGCAGGAGGCTGTGGATTCGGGGATAAAGGATATTTTGATGATCATCGGCCGGGGCAAACGCTCCGTGGAGGAGCACTTTTCACGGAACTTTGAGCTGGAGCATCAGCTGAGGGAAAAGAACAAGCTGGCTGAGCTGGCTCTAGTCAAGACAGTCCCCGATGACGTGAGGATTCACTTTGTCTGGCAGCACGACCAGCTGGGCCTGGGACACGCCATCAGCTGCGCCAAGGACCATGTGGGGAACGAGCCCTTTGCCGTTCTTCTGGGAGATACCGTGCTGGAAGCTGCCGCCGGAGCGCCGCCTGTAACCCGGCAGCTGATGAACGTGTATGAACAGCATGAGGAGGCTGTGCTGGCCCTGGAAGAGGTGCCCTGGGAGAAAGTCAGCCGCTACGGCGTGATGAGCGGTTCCCTGGTACATGACAATGTTTATGCTGTAGACGGTCTGATTGAGAAACCCTCACGGGAGGAGGCTCCCTCCAACCTGGTGATTGCCAGCCGCTACATCCTCCCTCCTGAGATTTTCAGTGCTCTTGAAACCACTCCTCCCGGGAAGAACAGTGAGATTCAGCTGACTGATGCCCTGAAGATGCTCCTCCAGGACAGTGCGATCTATGGTGTGAAGTTTGACGGTATCCGTCATGACATGGGGAACAAACTAGATTTTATCAAGACCACCATCCACTACGGTCTGGGCCATCCCGAGTTTGGAGCGGAACTGAAGGTTTGGCTGAAGGGGTTGGATCTGGAGTGAAAAGGTATTTATTAACATAAGTATTGCTACTGAAGCAATATTCATCTGTCCTACCGAGGCTCATTGAGAGCCTCGGTGGATTTCTTTGTCGAGGCCTAAGGGTTTACAGCTTCTGTATTTTTCTCACTCGAGGCCGAAGGGTACCGAAGTCCGTTCAGGGCTTCGGCGGTTTTCTGTGGCGAGGCCTAAGGGCCAGTTCATGGGAAAAAGGATTTGGGACCCGGCCTGCTTAAGGCAATACTCAGACAGGCAGGACTGGAAAAGGACAATATATGAAATACAAATGCCGGCTTAAACATGAAGAAAAGGGTTATTTTGTTGAATTTCCGGATTTAAATAATGTGTTTACCGAAGGGAAAAGCATAGAAGAAGCCCTGGAAAATGCCTATGAAGCACTGAACGGCGTACTTGAAGTGGAGGTTTCTCACGGACAGCTTCCTGCTCCCCCCTCAGCAGAAGGCAAAGATCTTTACCCGATTGAAGTAGCTCCTCATATTGAAATTGCCATTCAGCTGCGTAATTTGAGGGGAAGGCGTTCTCAGAAAAACATTGCCGAAAAACTGGGATTGTCTTACCAGGCCTACCAGAGACTGGAAAACCCTTTAAAGGGAAACCCGACTATAAAGACTCTGGAAAAAATAGCAAAAGCATTGGGACTGAACCTGACAGTGACTTTAAGCGCTTAGGCTTCAACATTGATATTCAGGGTTATACTCCGACACCCCAATAGGTAAAGAGTTCTCTAGCTGAAGGGCTCTTGCTGAAAATATTCCTCAGGTCAAAGAGGTATTCTCCTCTCATCAGGGATTTCACACGCTTCAGGTCCATCCCTCTGAACTGGTTCCACTCTGTCATCACAACAAAGGCATCCGCATCTTTGACGGCGTCATATTCGTCTGCGCAGTATGTGATGGACTTGTCGATGTCCTTTAACCGCCATTTAGACTCGGTAATCCCCTTGGGGCAGTACGCCTTGATGGAGGCACCCTGACTGATCAGTCCCTGAATGATATCGATGGAAGGAGCATCTCTCATATCATCGGTGTCCGGTTTAAAAGAGAGTCCCAGGACCGCAATTGTTTTATTGGCAACAGAACCCATATGACTGATAATTTTTGAAACCATATATTGTTTCTGCTTTTCATTGGCCTTTATGGCAGCCTCAATAACCAGAGACTCCAGACCATTCTTTCTGGCAATATCCGCAATGGCTTTGGTATCCTTCGGGAAGCAGCTGCCCCCATACCCGGGCCCGGCATGCAGAAACTTAGGAGAAATACGGCCATCCATACCCATGGCCCGGGCCACAGAGTTGATATTGGCCCCGACTTTATCTGCTAACAAGGCCACCTCATTGATAAATGAGATTTTTACTGCTAAAAACGCGTTCGCAGCATATTTTATTAGCTCTGCTGTTTCTATTTCGGTAAACAGAAAGGGTGTCTGGTTAATAAAAAGCACATTGTATACTTCTTTTAACTTTGTCTGAGCTCTTTCCGAGTCCGTACCGATGACAACCCGATCGGGAATCTGGCAATCTCTGACAGCCTTTCCTTCTCGTAAAAATTCCGGATTGGAAGCCACATCAAATTCAATATCAACATTTCTGGCTGCTATTTCTTTCCGGATTGTCTCTTTGACCAGTTTTGCCGTACCGACGGGGACGGTGGATTTATCAACAACAACTTTATAATCGTTGATAAACTGCCCGATCGAGGCTGCTACGGAAAGAACGTACTTTAAATCGGCAGAACCGTCATCTGCAGGAGGAGTTCCCACAGCTATGAATATAA
>NZ_JAQIBL010000344.1 GCF_027859075.1 Oceanispirochaeta sp.
GTATCGCAAGATACATGAGGATGATGAAGCGAAGAGTGACAAAGCAATAGATAAAAGATCAAAGCTAATCTGGTGATTTTAGCATTGAGGTTATACCCGTTCCCATCCCGAACACGGAAGTCAAGCTCAATCGCGCCGATGGTACTGCTACGGTGGGAGAGTAGGTCGTCGCCGGTTTAAACAATTAAAAAGCCCCAATCTTCTGATTGGGGCTTTTTTGCGTCCAGGCGACGACCGTAGCAAGTTGATTGCGCAGCAAACAACGTTGACGCAGCCCGCAAGGGCGTAGTGAGTCGCCGGTTTAAACTTAAGCCCCTTGTCATTATGACAAGGGGTTTTTCTTTCCCTCACCCCCAACCCCTCTCCCGGAGGGCGAGGGGGGAATGTTTTTATTCGGGCCTGGTCATAAATTCTTCGGATTTATTGCTTGGCCATGCATCCTGGATGGGGGCTGCACCCCAAAAAGTAAAGGATTATTCTTCTGATCGAAGCCGCCGACCGAGCTGAAAGCGCAGAATAGCCCAGCTATTTGAGCATTGAAGCGAGGAGGAAGGCATAGAGCAGGAGAAAAAGACTGCTTTTTGCGAACACGGAAGTTAAGCTCATTGGCGCCGATGGTACTGCTACGGTGGGAGAGTAGCCTGTTCATAAATCCTTCGGATTTACTGCTCGAGTATGCATCCTACTCTGGTCATAAATCTTTCAGATTTACTGCTCGAGTATGCATCCTACTCGGCCATGCTGCCTGGGTCGTGGCCGGTTTAAACAATTAAAAAGCCCCAATCTTCGGATTGGGGCTTTTTATCGTCCTGCACAATTATACAATACCTGTGAACAAAATATATGCTAATCTTGAAGTGGGAGGAGGACCGTGAGACCTTCAGTCAATGTTCAGTATTACAGGCCTGAGAAAATTCCCGGCATTGAAATTGCGAGAATTGAGAGCAGTAACCACTGTTTTCCCAGACATTTTCATCAGCATACTTATTCTCTTGGCCTCGTTGATATTGGAGCCAGTTATTGTCTTGACAAACGTTCTGAGGCCTTGACCAGCGGGTGCACCACAGCTCTTATCAATCCCGGTCAGATACATACAGGAATACCCTATAATGATCAAGTCATAAACTACAGGATGATTTATATAGCCGAATCGTTTCTCAATAATTTGGTTTATGAAATTACCGGGAGAACTGAATCCTTCGAGTTTAAAGGTCTTGTTTCTGATGATTCATTTTTGCGGGGAGGTTTGAATCAATTGTCACAGCAGATCATCCTGGAATATCCCCTGATGGAAATTGAAAGTTCCCTACTCACTGTTTTTTCCTATCTCTTCGGTGCCAATATGAGAATCTCATGCCCTGATCCTGTATCAGATAGTGTTTTTGAAAGAGCTAAATCCTCTCTTGGTGCCAATCTTAATCAGACACTTTCTCTTGAAGATATGGCCAATGATATGGGTTTAAGTCGCTATCAGTGCCTGAGGGGATTCAAGAAAAAATTTGGTTTGACACCTCATTCCTATCGGATTCAGATGCGACTGGAAAAAGCCGCCTCTCTGATACGTTCCGGTACGGGTTTACTGGATACTGCAATGATGACGGGTTTTACGGATCAGAGTCACTTTTCCAAGGTTTTTAAGAATTATTACGGTGCGACACCCTATCAGTTTGCATTGATTCAATGACGATCTTTGCATCAGCTCCCCGGTGAAAAGCCTGAGACATGCAGGGTTTCAGACTTTCCTGGTCATTCGATTCTTTAAGTCTCCCTCCCAGTAGGACTATCTTGATCAATTTAGACTTATCTAATCTAGGGCTGGGTTTTAATATATATCAAAAAACATTTGACATTGATTGAATTCGCTGAAAATATTCAATAATTTCTTATCAAAACAGATCATTATTCCTCTATGCTTCCTTGTCAAAAAAGTATGATATCACTATACTTTGACAATATTTATTTAAACTTACACAAACCATTGGAGGATCAAAATGGCTAAAATTAGAGTTGGTTTTAACGGAATGGGAAGAATTGGGAAGAATGTAATGAGAGTCATTACATCTCAGTTCAATGACCAGATTGAAATTGTTGCAGGAAATGATCTCGTTTCCGCAAAAGAAATTGCTGAAGGACTCCCTAAGGATTCTATTCACGGAAAATTTCCTGTTGATGTTAAATTGATTAGTGATAATGTAATCAAGATCGGTCAGCATGAAGTCACTGTATATGCTGAAAAAGACGCTAACAATATTCCCTGGGGAAAACACAATGTTGATGTAGTATTGGAATGTACTGGTTTCTATCTGACTACAGAGAAAGCTCAGGCTCATATCAATGCCGGCGCCAAGAAAGTAATCATTTCTGCACCCTGTAAAGATGATACAAAAACAGTTGTTATCGGTGTTAACCACACAACTCTTACAGCTTCTGACAAGATCATTTCCAATGCCTCTTGTACAACAAACTGTCTGGCACCCCTGACAAAAGCCGTAGATGACAGTTTTAAAGTTATCACAGGTCTGATGTGTACGACTCATGCTGCTACTTCAACTCAGAGAGTACAGGACTTTTTTGGTGGTGGTAAGAACAGAGCCACACTGAATAATATTATTCCTGCTTCAACTGGTGCTGCTATTGCTGTTGGTAAGGTTCTTCCTCACCTGAATGGTAAACTTAATGGTACAGCTCTCCGTGTTCCAACTGATACCGGTTCGGTTGTTGAAGTTGTTTACCTTCTGGAAGGAAAACATACTGTTGACGAAATCAATACCAAGGTTCTCGCCAATGCTGCAAAAATCAATACCAGCTCTCTCATGGGCAAGGTTTTGGATGTAAGCGACTATTACGAATGTTCCAGAGACTGTGTTGGTGAAGTATGGAGTTCTATGTACATTCCCGGAAACACATGTGTTACCGAAGCCGGTGAGAATACTCTGGTCAAGATGACTTCTTTTTATGACAATGAAATGGGTTACTCAGCCAGAATGGCTGAACTTTCTCAGATCTTAGCCGTACTGTAAGAACAACAGAATCTAATTTAAAAACGTCCGGGAAACCGGACGTTTTTTTTTGGAGTTTTATGTATTTTTGATTACATTTGATTTGATTGAAAGAGAGGTTGACCGTGATCGAACTGACAGAACTGAAAGAAATACAGGATTTAATGTCTTCTGAGGGATTTCATTTGTTTTATTTATCCCGCCCTGCCTGCGGAGTCTGTAGTGTTGTTAAGGCAAAAGTAATCGAAATGCTTCAATCATTTCCCGAGATAAAATCCTATTATATAAATCTTGATCTGGTGCCTGAGGCGGCGGGTCAATTCTCCATATTTACCATACCGGGCATTCTTCTCTATGCAGAGGGTAAGGAAATAATCAGGGAGGCCCGATACCTCTCCATCTCAGATTTGGAAAGGCAGATCTCCAGGCCTTACGAACTCGCCTTCAACTGAGCGCTCAGATCAAATCTATTATGTTATAGAAACATATCAGGATGATGAGAACCATAACGGACATAAACAACCTGTCAACTGCCTTATGGCTCATTCGGAGTGACATGATGGCGCCGAATAATCCGCCAGTAAGACCGCCAGCAATCATTAGAATCACTATAAGAGGATCAAACACGGGAACTCTGCCGCTGACGACTGTAAAGATGAGGCTTGTCATCTGAGAAAAGAAAATTACAAAAATTGAATTCAAGGCTGCTGTTTTGCTATCCATTGAAAAGATAAAATAAAGAATTGCCAGATTAATCGGTCCTCCTCCAATTCCTAAAAAAGAGGCCAGGCTACCGAGCAGGAAACCAGTAAAAAGTGTGAAGAGGATGCTGTCTTTATGTCGGGGAGTGATCTTATCCTTGAAAAAAGTAAATATAAAAACAGAAAAGGTTAAAAGGAGTAAGAGGGTAGACTGGGATATTCCGATAATCCGGTCATCACCAAATCCCAATCTAATGACATCAAAGAGCTGCTTCCCTGCCAGTCCTCCGACAATGCCCCCCAGAGCCAGAAGGGACGCTGTTTTCTTATTGATCTGCCCCTTTGTGTGCCTGCTGCGTATTAGAGTGACCGTTGTCATCGATAGTACAGTACTTCCAGAGAGAAAACTGATGGTAGCCACCGGAAAGATGGAAATAATATCCAGGACCGGTTTGATTATAACACCACCACCAATGCCGCTGATGGCACCGACTATGGAAGTAGTGAACGCTATAATGAGATAAAGAAAAGACATAAAGATTTAACTCCAGTGATGATTATTCTGTGGGAGGGAGGATTATTACAACTCGTCCCTGTCTCAAGAGATTACGATTGTGTTCGGATGAAATCAGCTTCTTGACAACTTCATCAGGAAGGATCAAATCAGTTCTATTTTTACCATATACCATGGACGCCATGGTTCGCAGGGGGTATATACCAATTCTTTCCCTGCTTTCTGCCAGATCAAAAGAGTAAGTATATCCTGCATTTCCCCATTTTTTCACGGCCTCGGGTTCTGTCATTTCTACACTGTGAATCAGATTCATGGATGAATCATACAGCCTTGGAAAGAGGCAGGGATTCAGGAGAACCTGCTGTTCAACATTTCCTTGATAGGGAAGTTTCTCGGCGGCATAGATGATGATACCCGAAAAATCTTCATTAGATGTGTATAGGGGAATAACCGGGGAAGGATAGGGTTTCGTGTGCTTGATAATAAGTTCAGCTAGATCCGGAAAGATTGAAAAGGTATAGCGGACAGTGAGAAATTTTCTATCAGCTGTGGCTGTTGTGAAAACTTTTTCCATCTTCTGTGACAGGTTTTCAAGCTGCCTGAGCAAGACGGGATTTTCTGTAATCAGGCTGGAAATCATATGAGTTGAATCGACTCTTAGATCTTGAAGTACCTGTCCTGTTATCACGGGAGTCTCCCTGGCGATATACTGTTCTGTTTTATATCGCCCCGTAGGCTGATTGGGTTCTTCTTCGATGGGAGCCGTGATATCCAGTTGGAACTGAGCTGTGAACCAGTCGATATGACTTGAAATCTTCAGTTCTGATTGAGCAGAAAGGAAAGATACATTTAGAATCAATAGAAAAAATAGGCAAAAGGTTTTCATTGTATTTTCCTCAATCACCCGAGGCTGGAACATTTAGAATCATACCGGGCATTATGACCGTATTCAGGGGCATGCGGTTCCCTGATGCGAGTTCTTCGGGGCTTGTTTTAAACTGACGGGATATACCCCATAAAGAATCACCCTCCAGTACAGTATAGCGTCCAGTCCAATGATCTGCCATCCCGGAACTGACGATTCCTTTTCTGTCGGGAATATTACTGTGTACCAGAGGAATCAGCAGGACCTGTCCGATCCTGAGATGAAGGCTGCTTATACCGGGATTGTATTCATAAATCATGTTGACTGGGATTCGGTACCACTGAGCCAGTTCGGACAAGGTGTCTCCGGATTGAACGCTGTATCTTTTAAACTCGAGTAAATCACTCTCCTCATTCAGGATTTCCCGAATGAGGCTGCTATAATGTGCTGGCACTTTTAATTTATATCCACTGGATGCCGGAGGAGTCACCCCATAGTTCAGCTCACTGTGAGCCTTGAGAAGAAGCTGTTCATCCATACCGGATTTTGATGCAATCCGACGGATATCGACACTTTTCTCGATGGGAATCCTTTCCCAGACCATATTGGACTGCCATAAAAGGGGAAGTTTATGAGCTCCCTTGCTGTTGCATAGCAGAACTACCGCCGCCAGTTTCGGAATATAATTCCTTGTTTCCCGAGGCAGCAGTTCCTTGTCTATCAATTCCCAGTAATCTCTGATGCCCGAGGAGGCAACAGTCCGTTTTACCCTATTCAGACCGCAATTGTAGGCGGCCAGGGCAAGGTTCCAATCTCCCGTAATATTGTAGTTGTATTGCAGTTTGTCCAGGGCCGCTTCTGTTGCCTTCCAGAAGTCCCTACGGTCGTCTCTCCAGACGTCCACCGTTATATCATAGGGATCAATGCTGTTCATCATAAACTGCCAAAGACCGGCAGCACCGGAACGAGAGAAAGCGTCAACACGGAAAGCCGACTCTATAATTGGAAGGTACAGGAGTTCAGGCGGCATGTTTTTTTCTTCCAGCATCCGGGCAATAAAGGGAATAAAGGGTTCGGCTCTTATCAGACAACGCTCCAGATAGGCCAGCCCTTCCCCTTCTGAGAAGTAGTCTAAATACAATTTTACCTGAGGATGATCCGGAAGGCCTCCAGTCCATATTTTTTGATTGATGTGCTGATCTTTATTCTGAAAATCCGATTGTACGGGCACAGGGGGGCGATGATCTGAACGGGTGGGAATCTCCGTCCCATATCCTGCAGACAAGGGAAGTGTGAGTAAACACAGCAGTGTTATAGTTTGTCTCCGAAATATATGCCAGCCCATTCCCATCTTTTATTAATCTCCGGATCTATAGGATAATTGATGCGGTTAAAGTACAGATACCAGATTTTGATTCTGTAGGACCAACCACCAGTCCTCAAGAGTGCTTCATTCTCATTTGAATCCGCCTCAAGTTCTCTATTATACCAGACTGAAGATTTGAGGAAATAAGCCAGTTCCATGGGGATTTCTGTAAATGGATCGTAACGGTCCTGTCCCCAGCTCATCATAAAAAAATCTTCAGCTCTATATCTGATTAATCGGCTTCCATTTCTTGTGTGGATAGCATATTTTATGGAATCAACCAGACTTTCCAGGGAATCCCGTGTCCACTCCTTTGCAGAGTAATGAAAGTTGAGATAGTGATTGACTTCGTTGTAGACATTGGGCATCCCCGCAATGCTTGTTGTGGGGGCTTCCAGGAATTTTTTATAGTTGTCTATCGACTCATCCCAGAGGCCCTCAGACTCATAAGATTTTGCCAGATTGTAATATACCTGGCCCCTGTCAATATCTCCTGAAAATCTGCTGAGCAGTTCGTTGTAGTAGCCAATTTTTTTTAAAGGCTTATCTGAATGGAACTTCAAAAGCTTGTTCAGGCTGTAGTAGTGGATAGACTGTCCTCTTATGATGAGGTCCTCATAATTCTTTAGAAGCCTGTTGTAGTAGATGGCCGCAATATCTATGGCCCCTTCTTCCTCATATATTGTACCAAGGAGAAGAAGGTAATAGCCGCTATAGCTGTCATCAGGAAATCTGTAGAGTTGATCATTGAGAAAATGTTTCAAAACTTCAGATTCTTCATCCTGTCTGAAACGAGAGATGATCTGTTCCATAATACCATAACGGTAGGTATCATCCTGATTAACATCCAATAATGCCAGAAGGGCTTGAACTTCCCTATCCGCTTCTTCATTTCCCGTTTGGTAGGGCAGAATACTCTTTTGGGAGCTGCAGGAAAAAAGGATAAAAAATAGTAGAGGGAGTAAATTCCGGGCGTGTTTCATTCCATAATGATTTTATCACAGGGCTCTGACCCGTGACAAGTTACCCTCTGTTCATACGTCTGAACCGACTGGGGCTCAGGCCTGTCTGCTTTTTGAACATACTGCTGAAATACGCTTCATTATCGTAGCCTGATTCATGGGCAATATTTTTTATTCTCCAGTCGGGATGCTGCACAAGGAGGGCCTTGCTTCTGTTGATGCGGTAACTGTTCAGGTATTGGAAAGGGCGGGTGTGAAGAGCCTTTTTAAATAGTGTACACAGATGTTGAGGTGTTACATTCAATACCGCGGCCAGATCGGATATGGAAATAGATTCTTTGTAATGTACCTCAATATATTCAAATACATCATAGAGTTTGTTATGCCTGAGGGCTCTGGAGTCATCTTCCTGGCTGGTATAACGGTACAGATCGGTCACAAAGGAATAAACCAGATTGGAGCATTCCAGAAACTTCAGACTGTGACCTGAGGTCAGCAGGTGCATTCCTTTTTCTACCTGCGCATCCAGATCTTCCCGGTGACTGATAGCATAAATACCGGTCCCGCTGATCTTAAAAGTCTTAAGAAGGTTTTCAATATGATAGCCTCCGAAAGTGAACCATGAGACTATCCAGGGTTGCTCTATGGCCCTGTATTTGTGTGAATCCCCTGGAAAAATCATCATACCTTCACCCGTCTGGATCTCCCTTTCTTCACTGTCTCCCAGAGAAACAAGGCCTTTTCCCTGCATGACATGAATCCACTGATAATAGGGGTAACCGAAAGGACGTGATATTTCTTCCTGTTCATAGTTGTATCCTACGCCTACAAGATAGAAGGGGAGTTGTTTTTCCATTTCTGTCATCACAGAAAAGGCATAATTCAGTTTCTGTAGCTTCATATATTGATATTTATCTTCATAAAAATTATTGTTTTTCCTTGATTGATAATAATATAAAAAAAAACTCAACACAAGGTAAATGTGAAACTGCACTCTTTCTACAGCTCATTAGACCATTCCTTTGTATATCCTTCTGAGTAGAAACGGAGAACTGTAGATCTTCATATATTGATACTTTTCTGAAAATATCAGGGTTGACCGGAAGGGGTATCCAGGTAGATAATTTATTATAGACTAAGAAAATAGGTCTAATAAGGAGAGAGTATGAAAAAATTATTATTTGTTGTAACAGCCCTTCTTTTCGCTGCTGCAAGTATCCCTGTTTTTGCTTCTGGAGCTCAGGAAGAAGGGTCTGCAAAAAGCAATATCATTATCTATAACTCCATGCATGGCGACCCCCTTCCCAGAGAAGCGGACGAAGAAGTCATTAAAATGTTTTCAGAAGAATATCCTGATAAACAGGTCATCCACTCCATTGTGGCTCATGAAGACTTCAAGCAGGCTATCCGGGCTTATCTTTCCTCTTCCACTCCTCCCGATCTGCTGACCTGGTTTGCAGGGAACAGAGCCCGTTTCTTCATTGATAAAGGCCTGATTATGGACATCAGTGATGTATGGGAAGAACAGGGTTGGAATGAAACCTATGCCAAGGGATGGCAGAGCATGAGTTCTGTGGATGGAAAGAAATATTTCCTCCCCACCTCCTGGTACTGGTGGGCCGTATACTACAGACCTTCCGTATTCGAAAAATACGGTCTGGAAGCTCCCAAAAGCTGGGATGAATTCATGGATGTCTGTGACACTCTGGTCGCCAATGGCGTGAAACCCTTTGCGATCGGTACAAAATACCGATGGACCGCCGCCGCCTGGTTCGACTATTTCAATATGAGAATCAATGGACCCGAATTTCATGTCAATCTGATGCTGGGTAAAGAAAAATACGACGATCCCCGGGTGAAGAAGGTTTTCGCCGAATGGGGAAGCATGATCGACAAGGGTTACTTTATTGATGATCCTGCCGCCTATTCCTGGTCTGAAGCTATCCCCTTTATGCTGGATGAAACGGCAGCCATGTATCTCATGGGTGACTTCATAAGAGATTCCTATCCTGCAGACCAGCACGATGATCTGGATTTCTTCCGCTTCCCCATCTATGACTCTTCTGTTCCCGTGGGTGAAGATGCTCCGACTGACGGATATTTCATTCCCGCCAACACCGCCAATCCTGAAGGAGCCAAACAGCTCATCGCCTATTTCGGTTCCAAGGAGATTCAGGAATATTTTGCTGAAAAAATGGGCCGTCTGAACACTAACAGCGAAGTGGATATGAGTCTGTTTAATGAAAATCAGCAGAAAGGAATCAAAATGATCAACAACAGTGACTTTGTCGCCCAGTTCTACGACAGAGACACAACTCCCGAGATGGCTAACAAAGGAATGGATGCCTTTATGGAAATCTGGGAAAAACACACAAAAGCTGATATCGACCGGATTTGTGCCAGACTGGAAAAAGACAGACAGGATATCTTTACCGAATAAGTTCTGCCTATAAGTTTTAACAGGCTGTCGTCCTTTGTCCTCAACAAAGGACGGCGGCCTCTTTTTTTAGAGGAGGTTCTGTTTGAAACACAACAGAGAAATCAATAAGGATCTGGTACCATGGCTGTTTCTGGCTATTCCCCTCTTGATATATTTTATCTGGGTCATCGGTCCCATGTTCTACACTTTTTATCTGAGTTTTACCAAATGGGACGGTTTATCGGCTCCAGTATTCAGCGGATTTCGAAACTATTCACATCTTTTAAGAGACCCCGTGTTTTTTGTATCCCTGAAAAACAATTTTATATGGATAGCCTTTTTTATTACCGTTCCCGTTGTCCTTGGATTGGGACTGGCTATGATTCTGAATCGGAATGTGCCGGGATCACGCTTCTTCAAAGCCAGTTTTTATTCCCCCATGGTGCTTTCCCTGGTTGTCTGCGGTCTGGTCTGGTCCTGGTTCTACAATCCAACACAGGGTCTTGTGAACGGTGTGCTTCGATCTGTGGGGCTTGAATCCTGGGCACAGGGATGGCTCAGTGATCCCGATCTGGTTCTTGGTTCCATCATCACCGTAGCCATATGGCGTCAGGTGGGTTATGTCATGGTTCTCTATCTGGCCGGACTACAGAGTGTGGATTCATTTCTGGTTGAAGCCTCCAAGATAGATGGTGCCAACGGCTGGCAGACTTTCTGGCATGTCATCATGCCTCAGCTGCAGCCCATAACCATTGTTGTTGTGGTCATCAGTATCATTGACTCCCTCAGGGCTTTTGACCTGGTCTCCGTCATGACCCGCGGAGGCCCCTACAACAGGTCCAGTGTGCTGGCCAACTTTATGTATATCGAGTCTTTTAATAATTACAAGATGGGATACGGTGCTTCTGTGGCGGTTATCCTGTTTTTGATCAGTCTGGCCTTTATTCTTATGTATCTTAGTCAGATCAATCATGATGAAGAAATCTAGGGGAAAGAAATGGTATATAAAGATAATAAAATATTAAAAGCCCTGGGCTTCTTATTCCTGGCGATCATGACTTTTGTCTGGCTGCTGCCCATGATTGTGGCTGTCCTGACATCCTTCAGGACTAACAACGAGCTTCTGACTCAGGGGTTTCTGTCCTTTCCTGAAAAAGTCAGTTTTACAAGCTATCAGAATGCCTGGACCCGAGGACAACTCAGACTGTTCCTGCCCAACAGCTTCATCATCACCTTTCCGGCTCTGATTTTTACACTGGGACTTTCCAGTCTGTCCGCCTATGCTCTGGCCAAATTCCGATTCAAAGGACGCAGGCTGATCCTCTCAGTCTTTGTCGGAGGAATGATGCTTCCCTTTCAGATCCTTCTGCTGCCTGTGTTCAGACTGTCTGAAAAAATAGGAATTTACGATACCTACTGGGCTCTTATCGCCATCCATACGGCTTTTCAGCTGGGTTTCTGTACCTTTGTTCTTCGGAATTATATGGTCACCATACCCAAGTCTCTTTCTGAGGCGGCCAGGATTGACGGCTGTCATGAATTTAGAATCTACTCTCAAATCATTATGCCCCTGGTTCTGCCTGCGGTTGCAGCCATTGCTACACTTGAGTTTACCTGGATTTTTAATGATTATATCTGGGCTCTCATTCTTGTGAGAACCAGTAAAATGATGCCTGTCACGGCAGGGCTGGCCATCCTGCAAGGACAGTACGTCATGGACTGGACTGTTATTATCGCCGGGGCGCTGATGGCAACCATCCCGACAATCATTGTCTTTATATTTCTACAGCGTTATTTTATCCAAGGCCTGACAATGGGGTCTAATAAATGAAAGAAACGCGTCGCCAGGGCCTCTGTTATGGTGGGGATTATAACCCCGAACAATGGCCGGAAGAAATCTGGGAAGATGACATCCGTCTGATGAAACTGGCAGGCGTGAACTTTGTGTCTCTTGGAATTTTCAGCTGGGCCCTTCTTCAGCCTTCGCCAGATCACTTTGATTTTTCATTTCTCGATAAGATAATGGATATGCTGGCAGCGGCGGATATAGGAGTGGATATGGCAACGCCGACGGCCGCACAGCCCCCCTGGCTCTCCCATAAATATCCGGATATATTGCCTGTCAGCATCGAAGGAATGCGCTACAGCTATGGCTCCAGGCAGTGTTACTGCCCTAACAGCAGCCATTGGAAAGAGGCGGCTTCATTCATAGCACGCAAGGTCGTGGATCGCTACAAGGACCATCCTGCCCTGGTGATGTGGCATATCAATAATGAATACACCTGTCATGTGCAGAGTTGTTACTGCGATAATTGTGCTGATGCCTTCCGAAGCTGGCTGAAAGAACGTTATGCATCGGTCGAAGGGGTCAATAAAGCCTGGGGTACACGATTCTGGAGTCAGTACTATTATCAATGGGATGAGATCCTCCCTCCCCGCAGGACTACGGCCCAGCCCAATCCGGGGCATGTGCTCGATTACAGACGATTTATGAACGATTCAGTTCTGGATCTCTACCTGATGGAAAAGAAAATTATTGAAGAACTTTCTCCTGATGTAGAGGTTATGACCAATTTTATGATGACCTGGAAAGATCTTAATCTCTTTCAATGGGCCGGAGAGGTGGATATTGTCACCTGGAACTCCTATCCAGATCCTGATCCGGGTTACGATCCTTCCTGGACTGCTCTGGATCATGACATCATGCGGAGTCTTAAGCAGGGGCAGCCTTTTATGGTGATGGAGCAGGCACCCTCCCAGGTGAACTGGCGGGACGTGAACCGGGCCAAGGCTCCGGGGATGATGAAGCTTTATTCCTACCAGGCCATGGCTCACGGAGCAGATGGACTGATGTTTTTTCAATGGCGCCAGTCCCGCAGAGGATCAGAGAAATTTCACAGCGCCTGTGTCACCCATACAGGGGATGAGCACTCCCGTGTGTTCCGTGAAGTTGTAAATCTTGGTTCTGAAATGAAACTGCTCGCAGGATTGAAGGATGCAGAATATCCAGCCGAAACAGCGATTCTACTGGATTATGAAAACTGGTGGGCCCTGGAATATGAAAACAATCAGAGCTCTCATGTAAAATACCTTGAGAATCTCCGCTACTTCTACAAATACTTTTATGATAATCATATTCCTGTGGATTTTGTACATCCTTCGGGGAATCTGGACAAATACAGGATGATTGTTGCGCCTTTCCTTTATATGCTCCAGGATGATGCGGGCTCCCAGTTTTCAAAATATGTAGAGCAGGGCGGACATCTGGTGGTCAGCTGCGGCAGCGGACTGGTGGATTCTCAAGAAGCCGTGTTTGAGGGAGGTTATCCGGGACCCTTGAAAGATGTTCTGGGGATACGGGTGGAAGAGTTTGATCCCCTCTATCCCGGCCAGCGTGTTTCCTTCAGTTTTTCCGGTAAAGAGGGACTGCCTGATGCCGGGGGAGATCTATGGCAGGACCGCATACACTGCGAGGGCGCTCAGGGGGAAGCCTGGTTTTCCGAAGGGCCCATGAAAGGCTTCCCGGCCATAACAAGCCATGTTCCAGATGGATCTAAAGAAGAGGGAAGCGGAAAAGCCTGGTATCTGGGAATACGTCCGGATAAGGAGACACTTTTCAGACTCTTTGACAGGATTGTAGAGGACGCGGCAGTACATAAGGTTATGAGCCGCATTCTCCCGGGTCAGCTGGAAATCACAAACCGCAGAAACAAAGAGGGACTCTGGTATTTCCTTATGAATTTTTCAGATGAGACCGTCGTTCTGTCCCTGGATTCAAAATCCATGATAAACCCTTTGACGGGTCGCAAAGCGGGTCCTCAAATTTCTTTGAGTCCCCTGGAAACTGCCATACTTCTGGAAAAAAAACTGACTCGGTAGTTTAAGATCAGAGATCAGTCTGTGTGACAGATATCCCGGAAAGTTTTCAGGAATAGATCGGCATTTTTGGGATTCTGACCCGATCCCTGCCATAAAGGCCCTTTTCCGCCGCCTTTACCTTCTATCAGACTCAGACACTTTTGTTGAAATTCTTCAAAGTTCAGTGTTTTATGCTGGGGCAGGTGAAGGGCCCAGTTCAGATGGCCTTTATTCTCCGTGCAGATCAGAAATGAGAGATCCCGTGTAGAACTCAGGTTTTTGACTATCCCTTTAAACAGCGCAGGAGGACAGTCTTCCAGTTCCCTTGTAATCAAAGGGGGATAATAAAATACAGAACCGCTCAGGTCATGACTGATTCTTTCCGCTTCTTTTTCCATCAAAGTTTTTAACATCTTGTGCTCCTTCTGTTTTTCTGAAATCAGGGCTTCCAGCCGGGTGGCCGTTTCTTCAGGTTTAACCGAGAGGAGGGTACTGATTGTCTCTAAACGGTCAAATCTCATTTTATAATCATCATAGGCAGGGGCGCCGATTTTCCACTTTAATCTGAGACGGGATCTTATTTTCTCCATACCTGTGTATTTGATCAGGCCCAGGTCAGATGTATTTTGAACATGGAGACCTCCGCAGGGAGTCTGATCCAGACCGACGATGGATATGAGTCTTATATTCTCAATTTTATCTGTATCCCGCCGGAGATTATAGGCCGACAGTTCTTCTTTTGTTTTGACAACAATGGATTGAACTGGACGGGCTTTACGTATTTCCCGGTTCACCCCTTCTTCCAGGGCCAGCAGATCTTCCTTGTTCAGCTCCTGTTTCTCCACTTCGATGGTTGATTCCTCAATACCCAGATGAACCGATACGGTCGGGGCATTGCATATTTTCAGAAGCAGGGCGGAGATGAGATGCTGCCCTGTATGCTGAACAGTAAAATGATCTCTGTACTCCCGGTCCAGGATCATGCTGATTTCCGGTGAGTCCGGTTTTTTTTTCATGGTGTGAAGAATCCTGTCCCCCTCCTTCTGCACATCCAGCACCGCTTCCCCATTGATCCGGCCTTTGTCGGCGGGCTGTCCTCCCCCTTCGGGGTAGAAGAGGGTGTCTTCAAACTCAAGGAACCAGAGAGACTCCTTTAGTTCGGCAGAGATCAATCGGGTCGTGAGTGAATCACTGAGAGGATTTTGATAATAGTCCGCATTTTTCATAACCCGAATTTTACCCGATCCGGGGGAACAATGAAAGAAAAAGCTTTCTTTTCCTTAAAGGAACTTCTGAGTCAATGCTCCTTACCAATCGAAGATCCTCTGCAAACTCATATATCCAAACGGGCAATCCCTGTTCCAAGGTTCTGAATAATGATTTTTCCCTTCCCGGGAGATATGATGATTTCTTCAGACGCCTGTAGAATCATATCGGGGCTACCCGGCCATGTGATCCATAGGGTTCCTCTCTGGCAGAGTATTTTTCTGCATCTTTTCAGAATGGCTGTTTGTTTTTCCTGTAATGTATAGCATGTCATATCTGCTCCTTGTTCTACCCTCATCAGTTTGCAGGAGTTGTCAGTAAATAAGGAGTAACAAAGCACAGGAATTTTATTGATTCAATTGTTCCTGGGATCAACTGTGTCCATAAAAAATAGTTTAATCTGGTCCTTTTGTTGAAAAAATGGCTGTATTAGTATAACAGTTATGATTATGGCAGAACAAACAAAGGCATACCGGTATCAGAGAGTGGCCGGGAGAATTGAGAATATGATTCGGGAGGGAACTCTCAAAAGCGGCAGCAGAATCCCATCGCTCAGGGATATGTCTTCTCTTATGGGAGTCAGTCTGAATACGGTCAGGGAAGCCTACAGTACCCTGGAGGCACAATACCTGATTGAAGCCGTCCCCCAGTCCGGGTATTTTGTCCGGACTTTGCAAAAGGAGCTGAAAGCCCTGCCGGCGGTGGACCCTTCCCGTAATGATCCTGAAAATGTCAGCCTCTGCCGGGTGATGAGCAATTATCAGGAAGCCGGAGGACTGGATTCGGAGACTCAGATGGGAGTTTCATCGTTAAGCGCCGGATTTTATCCCTCAGCTCAGCTGGCTCGGATTTTACAGGATGTGGCCCGAAACAGCGGCAGTCTGGCTTTTGACTACCATATGCCGCCGGGATACCGCCCCTTGAGAGATCAGGTGGCCAGGATCAACGGGGAGGAAGGAACCTGCTTTCAGGCTGATGATGTGGTCATGACCAATGGATGTCACGAAGCCGTTTTTATGGCTCTCCAGGTCTTATGCAAACCCGGGGATACTGTAGCCGTTGAGAGTCCCTGCTATTTTAATTTTTTCCAGATGCTGGAAGCCCTGAATCTTAATGTTGTGGAAATTCCCTCCGTTTCGGGGGATGGATTCTCAATAGATACGCTCAGATTTGTACTGGAAACCCAGAAAATCAGTGTTTTCTTCTGCATCCCCAATTTCAGCAATCCCCTGGGAACCTGTCTGAGTCTTGAGAAGAAAAGCGATTTGGTCAGGCTGCTTCATGAATTTAGTGTTCCTATGATCGAAGATGATATATACGGTTCCCTGTATTTTGGAAATAACAGGCCTCCCACCTGCTATTCCCTGGCTGAAAAGGATGATGTGATCCTCTGCTCCTCATTTTCCAAGAACCTCGGGCCTGGTCTCCGTACAGGGTGGATCGTACCCGGAAAATACAGAGAGGATATCATCCGATTGAAAACTCTTTTGAATCTGGGGAATAATTCTATTCAGGAGCTATGTCTGGCCCGCTATCTGGAAGGCCGCTCCTATGTTAAACACATGAAAAAAATCCGCTCCATACTGGGGCGTCAGATGCTACAGGCGCGAAAAAGTATCATCGAAAGCTTTCCTTCGGGAACCAGAGTCAGCTCACCCGAAGGAGGACTGGTTTTCTGGGTGACATTGCCCGGTGTTTTTGACAGTATGGAACTCTACAGGCAGGGAATGAAGGAAAACCTCTTCTTTGCCCCGGGCAAGCTTTTTTCCCTGAAGCGGGATTACAGCAGTTCTCTCAGGTTGAACGGAGGGAACTGGAATCCAAAGACAGAAGAAGCTGTCAGGCGGCTGGGTGTACTGGCTGCCTCTGTGGCTTCTCAGACACTCTAGGAACTGATATTATAAGGGTCTATGAGTACAGTAAAATTAAAAAACCCTGGAATCGTCGCCGTTGATCTGGACGGAACACTCCTCAAGTCGGATCATACCCTCTCTCAGAGGACTATTGAGACCCTGAGAGTTCTGGAAGATCAGGGAAGCCGTGTTGTGATAAGCACAGGCCGGAGTTACGAGGGAATGAAACACTTCAAGGATCAGATCGGATTGAAGAATCCAGTTATCTGTTATAACGGGGCCATGATTGCCGATGGCTCTACGGATTCAATCCTCCACCACTGGCTTCTTCCTGCGGATATTACCAGGGCGGCTCATCAATTTGCCCGGGAAATGGGATTTCATTTTCAGGTTTTTCAGGATGGAGAGCTTTATTTTGAAGCCAGAGGAGAGGAGGCCGAATACTATGAAGCCTCTACAGGACTCAAGGGCCATCTCACTTCCTTTGATGACTGGGAGAATCTGGAAGTCACCAAGGCTTTGATGATCCTTTCTCCCTCAAGAGAACCGAAGATCTATCATGAGCTGTCTGCGGCCGAGTCATTTTTTAAGGTGATATACGGAGTAAGGCTATACTGTGCTCTCTCAAAACCTTTTTACCTGGAGTTCATTAATGGAAAGGGGTCTAAAGGGCATGCATTGCATCAGGTAGGCACGGATCTCCATGTTCCCCGTGAAAGTATTGTCGCCTTCGGTGACGGATTTAACGATTTGGAAATGCTGGATTACGCCGGAATGTCCGTAGCCATGTCCAATGCTCCCGAGGGAGTCAAGGAACGCTGTACTCATGAGACATCTCTAAGTAATGATGAAGATGGAGTCGCCGATTTTATCGAAACCTACTTTCTTCAGGAAAACTGTCGGGTCCTTCCATAATCACTTCCTCGGGAAAGCGGTGCCGGATTATATCCATCATACGGAGCATATCAATCTGATACTTTTCAAAGAGGTTCAGTTCATTATGCAGGGCCATCAGTTCTCTCCCCTGAGACACACCCTGCATGATGTACATCAGCTCCCTGTTATTCAGAAAGTGAGAGATCCTCTTCCATATTTCCATCTGGAGGGTGGGGGGTTGTTGATCTATCCATTGTTGAACCGTCATGCCCCTACTATACCTAAGACATTCGCTGACTGTAAAGCTTATGGGTCAAAGGACAGTCACACATTTAGGATGTATACTTTGAGCATGATGATCCCTCCCTCCTTCCTGTCCGGCCTGGACCGTCTTTGTATCGATGCCTCCAGCATGATTTACCATCTGAAAACCGGAATCCTGGGTTCTCTGGCAGCCGAAGTTCACCTCATCTCTACACCCCAGGTCATTGCAGAAGTGGGCTGGCCCCATCTTCCGGTGACTTCTATGGCTCTGGCCGACACTCCTATCAGTAACGATGCGTCTCTTTTGATCCTGGCCAGGAGGGAAGGAGTTCCCCTTCTCTCGGAAGACAGAGAAATCCTCGAAACAGCCGGAAAAGAGGGGATGGAATATTACAATACATTGATGATGCTCAATTATCTCCTTTTAAAAAAAAGAATCCTCCCTGCCGACTATCCCGAGTATCTGGAACGTCTTAAAGAGTGCTCCCGGTACAGCCAAAAAGTGCTGGACTATGGCCGGCGGGTGTATGAAGAAATCCTGTCATTCAATTCCCAGGCTTAATTTTTAAATACTCATTGACAATCCCCGGGTAAATAGTTTATTTTCTAATAGTTTGAAATCAAACAATTAGAAATCTTATTGAATCCGGGAGGATCCGATGAACAGGGAATCAGGTGAAGAGACTTTCTCATCCCCATTTATTCCGCATTACTTTTACAGATTCAACTATCTGCTGATGAAGGACTTCAGGCCGGAATGCCTGGAAAACCTTAAGCTGAACAAGACCAACGGCAAGACGCTGATGGTTCTGTTTCGCAAAGGCAGTCGGACCATGAGCGAACTGGTGCAGCATATGAATATAGAAAAAGGGTCCATGACTTCTGTGGTGGATCACCTCATTCAAAGGGATCTGGCCGTGAGAGAACGGGATCAGATGGACCGCCGCAGGGTGATCATCAATCTGAGTGAGGACGGCCGGACCCTGGCACGGGAACTGGAAGGGGAAATGAATAACTACATCCTGTTTAAACTGAACCTGCTGGGTGAAGAGAGAAAAAACGCGGTGAAAGACTTTGTAAGCATCGCCAAAGAAAGTATCGAAATTTGGGAGAATCAGTGTGAAACATGATCATAAAAGGACTTTTGAGTCCGAATCAATAGGTAAATTACTCTTTAAGATGGCCCTTCCCGCTACTATCGGGATGATCGTCAATGCCCTCTATAATCTGGTGGACACCATCTTTGTGGGTCATGGTGTCGGTGCCATGGGGATTGCAGGCCTGACCATAGGATTGCCCGTGCAGGCTCTGATCGGCGCCCTGGGAATGACCTTCGGTACAGGGGCGGCGTCCATCATCTCCCGCCGGCTGGGTGAAAAAAGACCGGAAGATGCAGCTAAAACGGCGGTAAATGCCTTTGGCCTGGCTTTCATTTTCAGCATGATCATCATGGCTATTGGAGAAATCTTCATTGATCCCCTGCTGATACTCTTCGGCTCCAGCGAGACGATCCTTCCCTTTGCCAGGGAGTATATGAGAGTCATCCTTATGGGATCTGTTTTCCTGTCTTTTGCCATGGTGGGGAATAATATTGCCAGGGCCGAGGGGCAGCCAAAGATTGCCATGCTGACCATGGTTATCGGAGCGGGTCTGAATATTATTCTGGACCCGATTTTTATCTTTGGCCTGAATATGGGCATTCGCGGAGCCGCCATCGCGACAGTCATCAGTCAGTTCTTTTCCTTTGCCTTTATTATGCGTTTTATGATGACCGGCAAGAGTCATCTTCCCCTCAAATGGAAATATATCAAGCCTGATCTCACACTCATGAGGGAGATCAACATTCTGGGGATGCCGACTCTGGCCCGACAGGGTGGAATGAGTCTGCTGGCCCTGGTCATGAACAATGTTCTCAAACACTACGGTGGAGACATGGGCATTGCGACTTACGGGATGATTAACCGTCTCTTCATGTTTACCCTGATGCCCATTTTTGGAGTCGTACAGGGGTATCAGCCCATTGCCGGCTACAGTTACGGTGCCAAACTGGTAGACCGCCTCAGAGAGGTGAACATCAAGGCTTTCCAGACAACCTGTACCATGTCCTTTCTCAGTTTTCTGGTTCTTGAAGTGCTGGCGGGATTTCTGATTCGCATGTTCACCAGCAATGATGAACTGATCCGCTTAGCCGTTCCTGCCCTGCGGATTTCTTCCATGGGCATTGGTCTACTGGGACTGCAGGTCATTGGTTCCACCTATTTCATGAGTGTGGGCCAGGCGTTTCCCGCCTTCTTTCTGAGCCTTTCAAGGCAGTTTGTGTTCCTGATTCCCCTGGTTCTCATTCTGCCCCATTTTCTGGGACTTAAAGGCATCTGGATTGCCCTTCCAGTGGCGGATGTCCTGTCTGTAACATTGACCATGACCTGGTTTACACTAAGCTGGCAGAAGACGAAGCAGCGGCTCACAATGGAGGCTGCTGCACTCTAAAACCGGTCTTCCGCTTTTCATACCTTTGGTTTATGATAGGGGCATGAAAATTCTGATCCTGATTCTGAGCCTGTCGAATCTTTTTTTCTGTAGTTTTTCCGCATTTGCCGAGACAGCATCAAGCCCTTCCAGTCCTTCTGCCCGGGAGGATCTGTCAAGTCTGGCCAATTTTCTGGGGCAGCCCCTGGAACTTGTTCTTGAAACCCTGGGTATGCCGGAGGACATGTTTTCGGTCCGGGGACCATCGGAAGGACAGGATTCTGTCGTCTTTCTTTATAAAAACCGTCTCTCCTTTTACTGGGCTGACAGGCATGTCTGGCAGGTGAGGGCCGATAGGGAATTCCTTTCTGAGAGAAGGGCCCTCTTCTTTGGGATGACCAGGGAAGACTCGGTTCGCCTCCTGGGAGATCCGGACCTGACAAAAGAGGATCTTTCCATCTATACCCTTCCCCAGAGGGGATATCCCGTAGCCTGTGCCCTCTATTTCGAGGATGGCTTGAGCGACCTCTATGTGTACCGGAGTGATTTTTGATGACCCGCCTCTGTTTGACCCTCTGCCGTCCCACACTGGAAGAAAATCTTGAGGATCTGAAAAACAGTTCTCCCGATCTGGCGGAGCTCAGGATCGATCTACTGACCGACCTGGAAAGCTACCCCAGGGGATCTCTCCTTTCCTTTCCTGAAAAAGCAGGACTCCCTCTGATCCTGACCTGCAGGAAGACCGCCGATGGAGGTGCCTGGAGTGGAACAGACAGTCAAAGAGAAGCTCTCCTTCTGGAATTGATGGAAGGAGGATACTCCTACATTGACCTGGAAGAGGACGAGGATTCAAAGGCACTGCACCGAAAGGCCCGGGAGAAGGGGATTCTGATTATCCGCTCCTTTCATGACTTTCTTTCTGTGCCGGAGGATCTGGAAGAACGCCTTGAGTCTATGAGTCATCGCGGTGACCTGGTCAAGGCAGCCCTTATGCCCCGGGGGATCAATGATCTTCTGATCCTTTTCCAGGCAGGCCGTACCTGGCAGGAGAGGCATCCCGGTGAAGACCGTCTTATCATCCTGGGAATGGGTGCCTATGGTGTACCCAGCCGGATACTGGCTCCCCTGATGGGATGCTTTCTGACATTCTGCTCTCCCCCGGGAGCCGAAGCGGCTCCCGGTCATATGAGCTGGGAAACCCTCCATGAACTATACCGGGTTCAGGAATTAACAGCCGAAACAGGCCTATACGGAATCATCGGAAACCCTGTCCTTCACACCCGCTCTCCTCAGATTCATAATCCCGGTTTCCGGGCGGCAGGCATCAATGCCGTCTATGTTCCTTTCACTGTGGACGACCTGGATGCCTTCTTCACTCTGGCCAATTTTCTGAATATCTCCGGATTTTCTGTCACTGTACCCCATAAGGAAGCCGTCAGAGCCTTTCTGCAGCAAGAGGATGAGGCTGTTCAGGTTGTGGGTGCCTGCAATACTGTGGTTCGGATGAAGGGCTCCAGGCAGGGGTGGGAAGGTTTTAATACAGATGTGATCGGTTTTATTGAACCCCTGAAAGAGAAAATCCCTACACTTAAAGAAAAGAAAGCCGCCGTGATCGGTGCCGGCGGTGCCGCCCGTTCTGCGGTCTTTGCCCTTCTACAGGAAGGTTGTGAGCTGAGCATCTTTAATCGCAGCGAAAACCGGGCTCTCCAGATGGCGGAAGAATTCTGCTGTGCCGGAGGTTCCTTAGACTCATTTAAGGAAAAAACTGATAGTGGGGAAACTTATGACCTGATCATTCAGACCACCACTGTTGGAATGGGTGAGGGAAAACCCGAAGAAGAGCAGGAGAATCCCATACCCTTTTTTGCTTTTACCGGGAAAGAAGTTCTCTACGATATCATCTATATACCCCGGGAGACCCCGCTGATGGCGAAGGCTTCAAGAGCCGGATGTACCGTCCTGGGAGGCATGCCCATGCTTCTGGAGCAGGGCAGAGCTCAATTCCGCCTGTTTACTGGCACCAATCTATAATTTCAGTAGCTTATAGAATTCATAAGAATGACCATAAGGGTACAAAACAGAATCCCTCCAAAGGCGACCACTC
>NZ_JAQIBL010000345.1 GCF_027859075.1 Oceanispirochaeta sp.
TTCCGTTGTATATTTACCTTATGATAACCTGAAATTTCTGATTTATCAATGATCATCAATTAAGAACATATTGTTGGTAATATTCACCTTCCACCGCTGGAACAGCGGTTTAGTCCAACATATATTTAATGGGAACTCTGATTATCGCATCGGCGGGGATACTCTTCGCCGGGAGTCCTCTGACTGTCCATTATTCTGTCTTGAAATAATCCTGATCAATAACCTTTGTTTACTGTTTTCTCTGTTTTTTGATTGATAAGGACTATAATAAAAATGATAAGGAGATAGACGTTTATGGGTATACCCGAATTGGTTGAAAAACACCTTCAAAGCATATTTCAGGCATCAGGAGACGAGTGGGCAAAGACGGAGGATGCCTTTATGCATTTGTGTTCCAGCTGGGAGAAAAAAGAGAGCCTTTTTTCAGAGCAGATCAGGCTTCTGGATATGGAAGAGCTTCAATCTATCTCTCCAGAGGATCCACGGGGAATGCTATTCCTTACTTTTTCCGGTTCCCTGGTCAGCCTTGGTTACGGGAAAGAGCGATGGATGGAATATGCCAGCATTAAACTTCGGACGGATGTTCCGGATATTGTCCTCTGTGACAAGACCTCCCTGGCAGGATCGACAGCTTATGGCCAGTCTGCCCGGTTTGACAGAGGACCCCTCAAGAGTACTTCTGCCCTGTATAAGATAGTGGCCTGTAAGGCTGAGGTTCCTGAAAAAGAACAGGAAAAGCGTATCCGCGAGGCGACTGTCTTTCTGACCAACTCCTTCATTCATCTGAACAGGGATCTGACTCTTCCCGTAAGCGGTCAGGAAGCCGATCAGTTTAACAAGCAGAATATCATTGCCTATCTGGCACGGAAAAGTGGTTTGACACAGGACAAGGTTCGGGAAGTGACGGATGATTATATCTCCATGGTGGAGACGGGTATGCTTATGGGGAAGAGTGTTTCCCTTGGAAGACTCGGACGTTTTTCACTCAATTTGAAACCAAGCCGGAAAGCGCGGCTGGGAAGGAATCCCAAAACAGGGGAAGAAATCACCATTCCTGCCAGGGAGGCCCACTGGAGTCCTGTGTTTAAGTTTTCTTCCAGTAGTAAGGAGAAGGCCGGGTCAATGCCGCTGCCTGAACCAGAGGATGAAGACTGAGGTCTATGCCTCGGCTTCTGTTGTTACTAAGCGCGAGTTTATGATAGACTAAATAGTAATATGAAAAAGGAAGTCTTCATGAAGTCTATTAATCCTCTCTATCTCATATCGTTACTCTTTTTATTACTCCTCTCCCAGGGTGTTTTTGCCTTGCAGGTCGGTGACAGCATTCCGGGTTTTTCTGTAGTTTCGGGTACGGGTCAAATCCTGATCAGGGATGACCTGAATAACAAGAAAGTGATGCTTTTTTATGAAGATCGATCTCAACTGGATCTGAACCAGGAGCTGAAGGATTATCTGAAGACTCTGACTCTGGATAAAAATAGTGTATTCACTGCAGCCATAGTGGACTGTTCTGACCTGGGGCTCTTTAAGAAACTCTGGGAGGATAAACTTGTTGATCAATCCCGTAAAAGCGGTCTGTCCGTCTATGGCGATTGGAACGGGAAGATGAAAGAACGATTTCGCTATGAGGACAAGACCTCCACATTCATAGTGATTAATGAATCGGGAGAAGTGGTCTACTTTAAAGCCGGAGTCATTTCATCGTCAGAATTCCCCAAAATCAGCAATCTGGTTCAATAAGAGTCCGGTTCATTTCGTGCCCAAAACCCTGCATCTTTCAGATAAACAAATTCTCTTCCTCTATTTTTTAATCCTTATTATTTCTGGTACAGGGCTGCTTCTGTTCCCCTCATCCTATAGTGCCGGGACATCAGATTCTGGGAAATTAAAAACCCTGGATGCCTTGTTTACGGCGGTATCCGCGGTCTGTGTGACCGGTTTGTCAACGGTCTCTACCGGTCAGTTGTCATTCTCCGGGCAGATCATACTCCTGTGTCTGATTCAGGCGGGAGGGCTCGGATTTATTACATTCTCTACCCTCTATCTATTTTTTCCAGGCAGTCGCTTTTCTTTCAGTAATACCGCCATTATTCAGGAGTATTACGGATCTGAGCACATACAGAAGCCAAAAAATATTGTTATCCGCATTATGGGATTCACCCTGATTCTGGAAATTCTGGGTATCCTGATCATTTTTTCGGGGATGACCCGCCAGGGCGTGGAACAGCCCTTCTTTTCGTCCATTTTTCATGGAATCTCCGCCTTCTGTAATGCGGGATTCTCCCTCTATCCCGACAGTCTCACAAGGTTTCGCAGTAACTCTCTGGTTATGGGCGGTGTCTCCCTGATGATTATCACAGGTGGTCTTGGTTATATGGTCTTATGGAATCTTGTTCGAAAAATAGGTTCCCCCGGGAAAGTTAAGATGCGTTACCACACCAAGGTTATGATCCTTTTAACATTTATCCTGCTCCTGTTGGGATTTCTGCTTTTCTTTTTTCTGGAGCGGAATAAATTATTCGCAGATATGGATACTGGTGAAGCCCTCATGGCGGCTCTGTTTCAGTCTATTACAACCCGGACAGCCGGCTTCAATACGGTGGAACAAGCGGGGTATTCTGATCCTTCCTATGTGCTCAATCTAATCCTTATGCTCATCGGGGGGGGCTCCGGATCCACCGCGGGGGGGCTGAAGGTCACTACCATATTTCTTCTGTCTCTTATTATCATTAAGGGTATTGATGATCATGGTGAGATTCCGTTTTTAAAACGGCGTATCAGCAAGGACCTCCTGAACAGAGCTTCTCTGTATTTTTTTAAAGCCATGATTCTCCTGATAAGCAGTGTCTTTCTGGTGAGTCTTTTTGAATCGTTCAATTGGAACAGTACTGTGAGTTTTCAGGAAATTCTTTTTGAATGTGTGTCTGCCCTGGGCACTGTCGGTCTTTCCATGGGGATTACATCGGAACTGGGCGACTTAAGTCAGCTTGTTCTGATCTGTACCATGTTTGCCGGACGTATCGGTTTGTTTGCCATTATTATCCCGGCGGTCAGTCCGGAATCAGTTTATAATATCCGCTATCCCGAAGGTGAGGTTTTGATAGGATGAAAAAACAATTAGCGATTATTGGACTCAGTACTTTTACAAGCCGGATTCTGGAACAGCTTCAATCATTTGACTGTGAAATCCTTCTTATTGATAAAGATCCTGTCATCATTGAGGCCTACAAGGACCGGGTTCATCGTGCCTTCATCGCAGATGTTCTGAATGAAGCGACCATCGGCAAACTTATTCCACCGGATATTGATGCTGTCATTGTTGATCCCGGAGACAGGATTGAGGTTTCCATTCTGGTGACCAACTATCTTAAGAAGCTGGGGATCAAGAAAATATTTGTTCGGGCTGAAACAGATGAACATGGTGAAATCCTCAATCTGATCGGTGCTAATCATGTGGTGTATCCAAACAGGGAAGCTGCCATGAGACTCGCTCCTATACTGCTCTCCTCTCATCTACTGAGTTATATGCCCCTCAGCTCCGATATGGTCCTGGCTGAGGTGAAGGCTCCCCCTGTTATTCTTGGCCAAAAACTCATCGAATCGGGTATCCGTGACAGAATGAACTTGAATGTTGTGGGTCTGAGGAGTGAAAAGACCGAGAATGAATATACATTTGTGGCCCCGGGTTATATTTTTCAGGAGGGAGATGTCCTTTTGATTGCCGGTGCCGAAAAGGATGTCCGAAAATTTTCTGATTCCATCCTGATCAAAGAAAACGCTGGTTTGACCAGCATGTTCAGCAGACTCTTCAACCGCTAGCCTGTAGATCCGTAAACTCTCATGAATGAGTACATCCGAAGAAACCAGTAATAAAAAAAAGCAGACCCTAAGGTCTGCTTTGTTCTATATAAACAGAAAGCTACTCACACAGAGTGGGGAGCCTTCTGGAATGCCGTGGTTCTGCAAATGCAGATCCTTACATAATTTCTCCCATCTTCTTGAAAAGATTCCATCTGTGTTTAGCATCCGCTTCTGCTTCGGCATAAAGGCCTTCCGCTTCTTTAGGTGCAGTTTTCAGTAACGCCGTGTAACGTCTTTCACTTCGGATAAAGTCCTGGAAGCTTTCGCTGGGTTCTTTACAGTCCCAGGCAAACTTCTTTCCTTCTTCCATTGCAGGGTTATAGCGGTACAGAGGCCAGTAACCGCAATCTACGGCTCTTTTCTCTTCAGTCTGAGTTTTCATCATGTCGATACCGTGAGCTATACAGGGAGCGTAGGCAAAAACAATAGAAGGTCCATCGTATGCAGCAGCTTCCATCAGGGCTTTCTGTGCATGCTGTCTGCTGGAACCAAGAGAAATGGAGGCTACATAAACATAACCGTAACTCATGGCCATGATACCCATATTCTTTTTACCCAGTCTCATACCGGCTGCGGCAAAGTTGGCAACAGCGGCAATGGGTGTTGCCTTGGAAGCCTGTCCTCCGGTGTTGGAATAAACCTCAGTATCCAGAACAAGGATGTTTACATTTTTACCCGAAGCAAGTACATGGTCTACACCACCGAATCCGATATCGTAGGCCCATCCGTCTCCACCGATGATCCATAAAGATTTATCGATGAAATAATCCTGAAGTTCGATAATCTTCGCTACAACCTCTTTCAAATCTCCTGAAGCCTGGTCCAGAGCGGCAGGCAGCAGTGCTTTAATTGCATCCTGTGCATCAATGGCCTTCTGAGACATATCTTTCCATAATTCCAGGGACGCTTTCAAGGCGGCAGTTAATTCAGTCGTGGTTCCGGCAGTCAAGAGATCGTCCACTTTTCTTTTCAGAAGAGTTCTGTTGGATTCAATTGCCAGCCTCATACCAAAACCGTATTCAGCATTGTCTTCGAAGAGTGAGTTACCCCAGGCAGGACCTCTTCCCAGTTCATTCTTACAGTAGGGAATAGTAGGGAAGGTACCACCGTAGATAGAGGAACAACCGGTCGCATTCGCTACAACCATGTTTTCACCGCATATCTGGGTTACCAGTTTAACATAGGGTGTTTCACCACAGCCTGCACAAGCTCCGGAGAACTCAAACAGTGGTTTTTTAAACTGTGTACCCTTTACATTTTCTTCGGATGATCCATCCAGAGCACCATAGGGCAGGGGCTCAAAGAATTTCTCGTTATCACTCTGACCTTTTTCTCTCTGGATATCCAGAGTACTGAAGATCAGTGCCTTGTTTTTGGCAGGACATGTTTCGATACAAACACCGCAGCCCTGACAGTCATCAATAAAAACCTGGATCTTGTATTTAAAGTCTATGTCTTTGTTCTTGTTGGGTTTCAGATCCAGTACGTTGAAAGTTGCAGGAGCATCCTTCAGTACAGAAGCGTCAATTTGTTTGGCTCTGATTGCTGCGTGAGGACAGGACTGTACACACTGGTTACACTGAATACAGTTGGCACTCTGCCATTCGGGAACCCTGGGGGCAACACCTCGTTTTTCAAGCTTGGTTGTTCCTGTGGGGAGTACACCGTCAAAACTCATGTGAGAAACAGGAATGTCATCACCCTTGAGGTGCATGATCTTTTCGATGATGTTTTTTGTAAAGTCATCTGCGTCTTCTGCAACGAGTCTTTCGGGCTTGTAGGAGACGGTGATGGACGAGGGAACTTCTACCTGTTCCAGAATCGCAGCGGCTCTGTCAACGGCTTCCCAGTTCATCTTGACGATATCTTCACCTTTCTTGCTATAGGCTTTTTTGATGGCGCCCTTCATGAGATCGATGGCTTCTGCTTCAGGAAGGATTCCTGAAATCTTAAAGAAAGCAGCCTGCAGAACGGTGTTTGTTCTGTTTCCAAGGCCGACGTCTTCTGAGATGGCTAGAGCGTTCATGTTGTAGAATCTGATCTTTCTGTCGATGATGATCTGCTGTTCAGGTTTTGTCAGGTGACTGAACACTTCTGAGGTGGGAATCTCTGAGTTCAGCAGGAATACTCCGCCTTCTTTCAAGGGACTGAGCATGTCATAACGGCCGATATAAGCGGGATTTGAGCAGGCAACAAAGTCTGCACTGTCAATCAGCCAGGGCATATTGACAGAAGATTTACCGAATCTCAGGTGAGAGGTGGTAATACCCCCGGATTTCTTTGAGTCATATACAAAATAAGCCTGAGCATTCATATCGGTGTTATCACCGATGATCTTGATGGAGTTCTTGTTGGCTCCCACAGTTCCGTCTGATCCGAGACCCCAGAACATACAGCTGACAATGTCTTTGGCAGAGACGTTTATCTCTTCATTGACTGTGATGGATCTGTTACTGACATCATCGTTGATGCCCACAGTGAAGCTGTGGAAAGCCTTGCCGTCAAGGTGGTCGAATACGGCTTTGACATGGGACGGGTTAAACTCTTTACTGGAAAGACCATAACGTCCGCCAATGATTTTCACATCTTTACCGGCCATGACTGTTGCAACATCCTGGAACAGTGGCTCACCCAGTGATCCGGGTTCTTTTGTTCTGTCCAGTACAGCAATCTTTTTACAGCTTGCAGGAACGGCATCGATGAAGTCTTTTGCAGAGAAGGGGCGATACAGACGAACCTTGATAGCTCCAACTTTTTCGCCTCTGTCTACAAGGAATTTAACAGTCTGTTCTATTGTGTCACAGGAACTACCCATGGAGATGATAATTTTTTCTGCATTGGGAGAACCGACATAATCAAACAGGTGATACTGTCTTCCGACTTTTTTAGCCAGAGCATCCATGTATTCCTGAACAATTCCGGGAACCGAATCGTAAATATTGTTCGTTGTCTCACGACCCTGAAAGTAAACGTCAGGATTCTGTGCGGCCACTTTTACAAAGGGTTTTTCAGGGCGCATGGCTCTGTCTCTGAATTGTTCAACATATTGAGGTTCTACCATTTCTTTGATGGTGTCATAAGAAATCTCTTCGACTTTCTGGATCTCATGGGATGTTCTGAATCCGTCGAAGAAGGCGAGGAATGGAACCTGAGTTTTCAGTGTTGCCAGGTGAGCGACAACAGCCATATCCATGGTTTCCTGGATAGAGGAAGCGGAGGTCATGGCAAAACCAGTGTTTCTGGTGGACATGACGTCTGCATGATCACCGAAGATTGAGAGAGACTGAGCTGCCAGTGATCTGGCAGAGACATGAAAAACTGTAGGAAGCATTTCCCCGGCAATTTTGTGCATGTTGGGAATCATCAGTAAGAGACCCTGAGATGCTGTAAAGGTAGTCGTTAGAGCACCTCCGGAAAGAGCACCATGAACAGATCCGGCAGCACCGGCTTCTGACTGCATTTCAACAACATCGACTTTTTTGCCGAAGACGTTTTCCCGACCCTGGCTTGCCCAGGCATCGGCATACTCACCCATATTGGAAGAGGGAGTAATCGGATAGATAGCGGCTACTTCGCTGAAGGCATATGCTACATGTGCTGCAGCTGTATTGCCATCAATTGTGACCATTTTCTTCGTGTTTGACATATGAAAAATTCCTTAAAATTAGAATAGAATTGCCCCAATATATTAAAACTTATAGTAAGAGAGCGCAAGGGTCATAATGGGGGTTCAGACTAAAAGTGAGTATGAAATTATCGAATCCTATTTCTGGTGAAGTTTTGCCGGGCTTCCGGTTTCTTAACGGTAGAGAAGGCGGAGAAATTCAAGCCTGGAAAACTCTAGCTGTAGATTCTTATCCACTTTTTCTTCCAGCAATTCATCGGTCTGGTCCGCCGTGAGGGGTTCCTCAAATGAATCCAGAATCTCTTTGAAAGCCTTTCTATAGGCCTCCTCTCCATAACTGTAAAAAATTTGTGTTTCTTTGTCAGAAACAGTCAAGGATTTCAGTTTCTGAATCTCCTCCAGAAGAGAGTTGTTCAACTCCCTGCATTCTGAAATAAAGAGGCGGCTCTGACACCTTTCCAGAAAGGAATATTGATCTGAAGGAGAGAGATATGAAAAGTCTACCGAGTCTCCTTCAATCAATCCATTCAGATCTTCCAGCAATTTTTTTTTGACCTCGGGAGACTGAAAGTCTTCCAGATCATCAAGGCGTTGTGAATAGTCTCTGTGCAACCGGGTTTTTAAATCCTGATCTGACGGTACCAGTATGGTCTCATATAAATGAGCAGGGTAATCTGTCATTAAAGGTGTAAAACCGTCCATGATGTCCAGATGTCTGGCCAGGAGTGGTTTCTGCCAGACCAGGGCGTTGAGGTACATATAACCAAAACCTTCCTGTACTGAAGATGAAAATATCAGATCACTGGCGCTGATCATTTCCTGATAGCTGATGCCGGCTTCACCAGGCAGGCTCCCGGTTCCCCAGAATCCGGGAATCAGACCCTGGGTAAAGGCTTTTTCACACAACTGGGAATACTCATTTTCCTGAGATGAAATTCCCGGGAGTGTGACAATCAGGTTCACGTCATCCTTTATAAGACTGCACAGAAATCCCCCTTCCAATACATTCTTGCGCCTGATGGATCTGACAGGATAAAGCCAGAGCTCTCCCTGGGGATGAAAATTCCCTTTTAACGGTGTATAGGCCTTTAATTTCTTCATTAATTCGGATTTAACAATGGGAACCTTGGACGGGTTCTCCTGCAGGGGCACGGGATTTTCCAATAGATGAATGATCCCATCGGGCAAGCCGGCTTCTTTCATGATGTTGAAATCTCTACCATTTATGACACAGTATCTGAGGCTGGAAGACCGGGGATAAAGAGATCCTGGAATGTTTGTTTTTAATTCATTTAAATTGGCATACCGGGCACATTCGGGGAAATCATGAATCTGATAAATCATTTTCTGATGACCCTCCCTGGCTATACGGTTCAAGGCTGCCGTTAAGGCCCAGTTTTTTCCAAGGTGGTAGTTATGAATCAGCCAGATTGAATGAGGAGATGAGAATCTTTCGAGCAGGAGTTTTCTGAGACTCTCTGGTGCAGGACGCTCCTTCTGATGGCTCCTGTAATCCAATTCGGAAATGACCTCAAGGGTGATAGGACATTGATTGGCTTCCGTGTGCAATTTCTCAATGGCTTCTCTCATGCTGGTAGTGTTCTGACTTCTTCCGCAAAGGATTTGTATGGATTTGATATTCTTCATACCTGCAAAAACCGGCAATGAGTGTTTTATAACGTCTGTAACTCCCCCGGGGAGGAGGTGATAATGGAAGATGATAAGATCAAATTTTCTGTTTTTCATAAGGAAGCTCCGGATCGGACAGGTTCTTCTTTTTTATATTAGATTGTAAAAAGACCTAAGGCAAGTTTTCTTTTGACTTGTCTCTTCCTCCCGGCATGACTTTCCTCTGTTCATCCGTAAACAATACAAGAGTTGAAATATTGAATTCCTCATTTATTGCCTGTATAATATACAAATAGATCGGTATTCTTTCAAATAAGGGTAAACAAATGAAAAGAGTTTTTCTCCTGATCATTATTTCGGTGTTTTTTTTCGGTTGCGGACCTCAAAAAATGGAACCCATAAGTGACGCGCCGGTTCAAGAAATATCTGCTCCAGTACCTGTTCAGGAACAGGCTCCGGCTATGGAGATCAGTACCGAAACAGAGGGCTTGGTTGTTTACCTGTCGGGTGACGTTTCAGTCAACAGAGGCGGGGAAGAATCATTCCTGGATATCGGTGATTCTGTGATGCAGAGTGATCTGATTGAGACAGGTGATGATGGCTATTGTGAAATCCAATTGGGAGAGATTGCCGTTGTCAGGATGGAATCCAATTCCATCCTGCAGCTTCAGGCTTTGATGACCAGTGATAAGGGAAGCCGGATGGCTGTGGATCTGAAGAATGGTACGGTTCTTTGTAAGGTCAAGAAGTTGCTGGAAGAAGATTCATTCCAGGTTAAAACGAATACAGTTGTCTGTGGTGTCCGAGGAACTCAGTTCAGTGTTTCTTCGGATGAAACCATTCAAGATACACTTCTCGCTGTAAAGGAAGGAGCCGTCGCAGTCATGCCTCGCTCCCTGGATAAGGTGTCAGAGCTGGCCGTCAATGAAGTTACTCTGGTACCTATTGCGGCTCAGATTCAAAAAACATCTCTGGTTGTGGGAGCCTCTGAAGAACTGGCCGTAAAATCGGATACTTTCAAGGAAACCGCTGAGCTCTCAAAGATCGTGGAAGCCGTCCTTCAGAAAGTGGAAGAAAAGCAGAAGGCTCAAACTGCTTTATTGAATGATGGCGGTGATGCTGAAAAAGAAAACCTGGCAGTCCTGGAAGCAGATATGCAGAAGGAAGTCGACAAATTGCTGGTTACTCTTGAAAAAACCCCCGAATCCATCGCCCCTAAACTGATGGAAGTTCAGGAATTGTCTGCGAAATCTCAGGAAACACTGAAATCAACGGATAGAATGGAAATTATGGCCTTGCCAGTGGCCGCCGCCGGAGTAGATGATGTGGTTCTTCCTGCCCTGTTCAAGATTCAGGTTTTAGTGACCCCTTCCAATGCTCTGATCCTTCAGAAAGGCAATGTTCTGGGAACTGGAAGCTTTTCTAAATTGTATACGGATGGAACAGAGCTCAAAATGGAGATCAGTCTGGACGGTTATAAAACTCAGACTCTCGAAATGATAGTAAATGAAGAAAGCTCAGGTAAATATTCCCTGACCCTCGAAGAGATCCCTGCTGAACCAGTTGAGCCGGTTGCAGTGGAACCGCCAACACCCGTATTGACCACAGCTCCGGTTGTTGAGACTCCCATTGTTGCCAAAGCGCCAGTTTACTCTGTTGAGGTCAGGATTGAACCAGCCGATGCAGCTTTCTCTGTGAATGGAAATAAAGGGACAGGCGGCCGCTGGAGCAGTGAAGAAACCGAAGGGGCTGTCCTTAAGGTCGAAGCCTCCCGCAATGGTTTTGAGTCCGCCTCTCAGCAGATTTCAGTGAATGCGACTACCGGTAGTGTTGTCATTAAGTTAAAACCAAAACCCCTGGAAGCTACTGCGTCCCTGGGTATGGGATCTCCTGTGGGAGTCCTTGTTGAGAAGGGCGGCATGTATCTGGCAGCCGATGCCAATGGAAAGCTTGCTGCCTTCAATCGAAGCGGTAAGGTTCTGTGGCAGTACAAAAGTGCCAACACACCCAATGCCAACTCTTCACCGGTAGAACACAACGGAAATGTGTATTTCTCCGGTGGAACGGAACTTGTTGTACTGAAGTCAGGAACAGGAGCCGTGGTCAATACAATCAGTCTGCCCGAAGAGCGCTCTCATATCTACGGCCGCCGGGTTGTACCCTTTGGTGATCAGCTGATGATGCCCACAAATGATTATATTGTTCTGATTGATTCCTCCGGTAAAGATGTGGGTTCTCTCCCCATCGGGGGGGGCTCCAGTATGTCTCCTGCCCTCTGGTCCGGAAAACCTGTCGTGGCTGACAAGAAGGGGTCTCTCCTTATTCTTGATCCTTCCAATGGTACGGTTCTGTCCTCGGTACCAACCTCTGCCATTCAGTCTGTGGCACAGAGCCCCTCTATTTATGAAGACAAGGCCGTGTTCAGCAGCAGAAAGGGAATCGTGGCGGCTGTGAATCTCAAATCGGGAACTGTCCTCTGGGAGCGGGAGCTGGATCGGACTATTTTTGCAGATGTCCTTGTGACAAAAGAAGGCTGCTTCCTCTATACAACCAAAAAAGAAGTCTTTGCCTTGTCATGGAAGAGTGGAGAAAATCTTTTTGCTCCCCTTAGTAATGTGACATCCATGCCCGGTTATGATAAGGGGCGCCTTGTGTTCACCGAGGGGAGCGGTACCCTGAAAGTTATGAATGCCGGGAATGGCTCCATCCTCAAACAGTACAATCTGAAGGATTCCTTCACAGCCAAACCGATTGTCCGGGATGGAATCATTGTGGGTGTAGGCAAAAGCGGACAGTTCTACAGAATCAATACCGAAGGAATTGTTGATTAAAACCAGTTAAAACGAATTGGATAGGCTGTTTTCTTTCTCCCTCAAGGGAGAGGAAAACAGCCTTTTTTATGGATGAGCGTACCTGTTCTTCAGAATGTATTCGGCCGGTCTGTTGTATACCAGGCTGTCTTTTGGGATAGAGGATGTGATCCAGACGTTTCCTCCGATGACAGTATTCTGGCCAATCGTTGTATTTCCGCCTAAAATTGTTGCCCCTGAATAGATGGTTACAAAGTCTTCAATCGTCGGATGCCTTTTGAGATTGGCCTCCTCTTTTTTGACACTGAGGGCTCCCAGAGTCACACCCTGGTAGATTTTGACATTGCTGCCAATTTGAGTGGTTTCACCAATGACAACACCAGTACCATGGTCGATGAAGAAGGAGTCTCCTATCTGAGCTCCCGGATGAATATCAATGCCCGTCTTTCTGTGGAGGTGCTCATTCATCATACGGGGAATCAGGGGAATATTCATTTTGTAGAGTTCATGGGCCATCCTGTGAACTGTGATGGCTTCCAGGCCGGGGTAGGATAGAATGACTTCTTCCCGGCTTTTGGCAGCAGGATCTCCCTCCAGTGCGGCGTTGACGTCTTTGAGTGCCATGTCCCTGATTGCCGTCAGGGTATTCAAAAATTTGTAGGTCAGTTCAGATGCCTCTGCATCACATTGAGAGTTTTTAATGGGCACATCCCTATTTCTGTAATGTATGCTCTTGCCGATTTCTGACATGAGGCTTTGTCCCAATCGAAGCATCTTTTCTCCAATATTTAATGCCAGGAACTCTTCTTCCAGGATTTCATTTTCCTGGAAACCGGGGAAAATAATGGATTCCAGTGTGGTGATTATATCTATGATGCTTTGCCGGGAAGGCAGGTTAGGACCGCTGAGGTGATTGATCCCCTCTTTCGCTTTAAATTTTTTGATAATATTCATTGTGATCCCGTCAATCTCTTTAATCATACTTCCAGTATCCTTCTTCCCGGCAGGGGGTATTTCAGTGTTCTTTTTATCTCTTTAAGACCTTTCAGTGCCGCCTCTTCTCCACGGTTGATACAGCCTTCAATATCTACAAAATCAAAACCGGTTCTATCAGATTTAATATGAAGGGTTAAATTAGCCCTGTCTCCGAATCTTCGCTTCTGGGTCTGACAAGCTGTCAGATAAGCTCTGAATAGTATGGCAAGGCCATTGTTCAACTCGTTGGGTGACACATTTTCGTAGGCGCTGACATCCACACCCAGGACTTTGGTACGGCCGAACTGTCTGGCTATCCATACGGGATAATTATTGATCACCGATCCGTCACAGAGCAGCGAGTCGGGTCTTTCCAGAGGTGAAAAAAAACCGGGATAAGCCATGGAGGCATAGACTCCGTCGGATAAAGACCCGTCGTGTATCACAATTTCATTGCCCTGCAGAAGATCTACCGCATTACAGTAAAAGGGAATCTTCGTCTCCTGAAAGGAGTTTCCCTTATAGATTTTATCAAAAAATGACCTGGCCTTGTGACCGCTATTGATGCCTCTTTCATTCATAAGAGTCCCTATAACCTCTTCAGCCTGGAGGAACCGTGTCAGACCGTTGTGAAAGGGGAGCTTGAATGTTATTCCCTCCTGAAAATCCTGGATATTAAAATCCCTGGCAATGGTTTCCATCTCTTTGATACTGCTTCCATTGGCCCATAAAGCCCCAATGACCGCACCCATTGATGTTCCGGCAATAAGATCGGGGTAAAACCCCTCCCTGTCCAGAACCTTAATAACTCCCAGATGTGCCAGACCCAATGCTCCGCCACCGGATAAAACCAGCGCCCATTTCATGTGATAAACATAGAATTCGGTTTATCAAAAGTCAAGCTTTGAGTATGATGGGGCCATGGATGAAACACTTCTGACTGTCCGGCAAAGGCTCTCCCAAATTATTTCACTTAGAAAGAATGAAACGGATTGGTTTGAGACTGACGGTGACAAGATGGTCTACAAAGGCAATCCTTATTACCTGAACCTTGCCGGAGAAGACGAGGGAATCAGAAAACAACTTCTCCCCACAGTGGAGGAACTGACTTTTCTTGAAATAGAAAGCGCTGATCCCCTGTTTGAAAAGATGCACTCCCCTCTACCCCGGATGGTTCACAGGTATAGCAACAGGGTGGCCATTCTTGTGACGGACCGCTGTTCAGTTCACTGCCGGCACTGTTTCAGACGTTCCTTTACAGGGACCGGGCATGCCGATCTGACCATGGCGGAGTGTGATCGTATGATCGCCTATATAAAAATACACCCTGAGATCCAGGAGGTTCTGCTTACCGGCGGTGATCCTCTGACTCTGGAAAATGTTCCCCTTCTGGATATTTTGAGTCGATTTCGATCTGTTCGAGATAATCTGATCATCAGGCTGGCCACCAGAATTCCTGCTGTACTGCCATTGCGGATTGACTTTGATCTCGCAAGGGAGCTTGAAAAAATGTCTCCCCTGTGGATAGTCATGCAGTTCAATCACCCATCCGAGTTGACAGATGAGAGCCGAACAGCCCTGAGACTTCTCAGGCAGGCTGGCATTCCCATGGTTAATCAGGCCGTGCTGCTCAGGGGGGTCAACGATAATTCTGATACACTTGCTTCCCTCTTTCAAGGGCTTATGGCTCAGGGAGTCAAACCCTATTACCTCTTTCAGGGAGATCTGGCCCGGGGGACGTCCCATTTCAGGGTTCCCTTACGCCGGGGCTGGCAGATTATGGATGAGCTCCGGCAGAAGGTCTCCGGCCTTGCTCTTCCAACCTATGCCGTAGATCTGCCCGGTGGCGGAGGAAAGATTCCCTTAACCCGGAGTCTTCTTCTGAGAGAAGATGAAAAGGGATATGTGTTCATAAATACAGACAAACGGGAATATACCTATCCCAGGGAGGAAGTGTGAAAGATATAAAATTAGTCTGGAAAGATCTGGGGAAGTCTGAAGAGCTCTGGAGAGGACCCATCTTTGCCATCGATCAGGTCATGAGGGAGAATCCCGATGGGAAGGAACGGGCCATGATTGTCTGCAAGGCACCAGACTGGGTGACCGTCATTCCTGAAATTCCCGGGGCAAGTGAATCCGAGTTCCTAATGGTCCGCCAGTTCCGCCACGGCAGCGGAAAGCTTTCCTGTGAGTTTCCAGCGGGAGTCATCGATCCAGGTGAGACAGCCCTGGACGCGGCACACCGGGAGCTTCGGGAGGAGACCGGTTTTACCGCATCAGAGATGATCCTTATTGGAGAAATCAATCCCAATCCGGCTTTTATGGACAATCTGTCAACAACATTCCTGGCCAGAGGATTGATACGAACTCATGATCTGGATCTGGATGAGAATGAATATCTGGAATGGCGGCAGGAGACCTTTACGAGAATTGCCGAAAATATGGGTCTGGGTGAGTATAACAGCGCCATTATGGTGCAGTGCTGGTACTGGTATCTGAAGTTTAAAGGAATCGCCTGAGGCGGTGTTTCTCAGCACTGGTGTTGCAATTGCTCAGGGCCGAAGGGTCAGTTCGAGTCCGGATATTATAAATAAAAAAAAGATTCAGCTTTCACTGAATCTTTAGACCAAAGGCGCCGAGCGGACTCGAACCGCTGAATGATGGATTTGCAATCCACTCCCTTAGCCGCTTGGGTACGGCGCCGAATGTGTAAAAAAATATAACAGAACCCTTTTTCTTTGTCCAGACCTGGTTGGAAAACTTTTGCTATTCCCTCATTTGCATAAAAAATATAACAGAATTATTCGCAAAATCATTCTGACTTATTATTATGATAGGGTGTATATTTCCCTTACCAGGATTAAGGATGATGAATATGAAAGAACAGGAACTTGTTAAGCTGCTGAAAGAAGCCAAAGAGGCTTATTATAATACGGATGATCCCATTTTGACGGATGCCGAGTTTGACTCGCTGGAAGAGACCCTACGAGCAGTGAATCCTGACAATTTATATTTTTCCACTGTCGGGTACCAGGCTGACAACAGCGGTAAAATCACTCATGCCGAACCCATGTTGTCCATGGGAAAAGCAAAGACCCCCCAGGAAGTTTTTAAGTGGATGGATAAACTGGGGCTTCCTGAGGCAACAAAATGGACCATACAGCCCAAAATTGATGGTTTATCCGCCTCCTGTTTCTATTCCGGGGGGAAGCTGCAGTATGTTGCCACCAGGGGTGATGGTAGGATTGGTCAGGATGTGACGACTATAGCCAATTTCATAAAAGATATCCCGGGCTTCATAGACGAAGCGGATCATGACATTGAAATTCGGGGAGAGCTGTATCTACCAAAAAATACAGACTACGACACGGGTGGCCGACCACTCCGGAATAACTGTGTAGGACTTATCAACCGGAAAGAAAACCGGGATGACCTAAAATATGTCCGTTTTGTATGCTACCAGACGGCCCGGTGGAATCCTTCGGAAAGTGAGGCAGGTATCATCGACTGGCTCACTGACATGGGTTTTCATACTATTGAGTATTTTTCAGTCCAATCCCGGGATGATGTCGAACTGCTGTACAGGACTTATTTGGATTCATACCGGGAGAAGTGGCTTTATGAGACAGACGGTCTGATCATGGCAGTGGATGATAACAGGCAGCATAGTGTAATTGACAGCCGTTGGGTGGTGGATCATCACCACCATTATGCCCTGGCTATCAAGCCCCCCTCGGCCTCTAAAATCACCCGTCTTACCGGTGTGGACTGGCAGGTGAGCCGGCAGGGGGCTCTCGTTCCGGTTGCCCTTTTTGAACCGATTCAGCTGGGAGGGGCGACCCTGGTCAGGGCCTCTCTCCATAACAATGCCTTTGTAGAATCCATGGCACTGCAGTTGGGGGATGAACTCCGGATTGAACGGGCCAATGATGTCATCCCCTATGTGAAAGAAAATCTCTCTTCCGCCACCAGAGAGGGGGAGCTCTTCTTCTCCACTCTGGCTCCCGAAAAGTGCCCGGCCTGCAGCAGCCCTGTTGTCGAAGAAGGGGTTCATCTGAAATGCAGTAACCCCGATTGTCCGGAGCGGAGATTTCAAACCATCTTATACTGGGTGAAGGAATCCGGAATGGATCAGGTCGCAGAAGGGACGATCAGAGTTCTTTTTGACAAAAAAATCATCAATAATGTCAGTGATATGTATCGAATCCAGTCCGCTGATCTGGAAGATCTGGAGGGGTTCGGGGATAAAAAGACCAATAATTTTTTGACCCAGCTGGAAAAAGTCAGAACCATGCAGGCTCCTGCTCTAATCAGCAAGCTGGGAATCCCCCTGGTTCAGCAGAAGGCTCTCAGGAAACTGGGAATCAACAGCATGAAGGATTTTGAGGACTTTAATGATGATACCTTTGTCACGGGGCAAAAGATCATTGCCTGGAAAAAGAATGAAGACAACCAGCGTTTTCTAAAAGACCTGCTGGAGGTCGTTCATGTAGAAGATGCAGTTGTCAATGAAACAAAAGGGCAGGTTTGTATGACCGGTAAGGGACCCCTGGGGCGTAAGGAAATACAGAAAATAATTGAAGAGAAAGGGTATGAATTCTCTTCTTCAGTGACTAATTCCACTTCCATTCTGCTCTGTGAGGATGCCGGGGGAAGTAGTTCTAAACTACAGAAAGCCCGAAAGAATGGCATTCGGCTTCTTTCCTATGAGGATTTTCTAAAATCCTGATTTTCAAGGAATAAGTTTTTCTACTCTCCGGATGTCTTCCACCCGGATACTGCTCTTGTTTCTGTCCAGGAATCTGGGATAGAGCTGTTCGCCTCCCAGAAGCACATAATCCGCACTGATTTCTCTTCTAGGGTTCCGTGGGTTCCCAATCTGCTCGCTGATGAGGTCTCTGTAACGCTTGTAAGCCATGAGAATGCTATCTTCGATCTGGGACTGATCTTTATCCAAAACTGGCTGAGTAGGAATGATGATGCTGTCTCCGGGGCGGACAAGGTCCGGATCGGAGAAGACGCTTATGTTCTTGCTGTAAAGATAGGGCCAAAGGGTTATATTACCCCAGCGTTTCTGAGCCAGGAGGCTGAAAGAGTCTCCCGGTACAATCCGGTAACTGGTTCCGGGAAGCACCGGAGGCTCGGGTTCCTTGATCTCTACTCCTTCGGTCCTTTCTATTGCAGCAGCAGGTTCAGGTAGAATCACTGCTTCTGGTGTTACGGCTTCCGGGAGAGCTATTTCCTCAACAATCATAGTCTCTTCAGTTTTTCTGAGTAATAACCATCCGGCTCCCAGGAAGCAGATTAGAAGAACCAAGCCGATGAAGATCGTTTTCAATGTCCTGAAACGATTGTCTTTTTTGAAACCGAAATCAGGCTCTTTGTGGAGATCCTCAGGAATCTGAGTCTCTACTTCCAGATTCTGAAACAAGAGTTCTGGATTGATTGATTCGGGTTCCAGAATCGGTTCGGGTTTTACTATTAAGGTTGTGGGTGGAATAATGGATTCTGTGGTCACTTCAATAACCGGTTCAGCCTCTGCGGGGGTACTGAGGATGTAGCGCTCTGCCTTGAGTAAGAGTCCTTCATGAATATCATCTTCCAGTATGATAGGTTTAAGGTGAGCGTAGCCGGCATTGATTCTGTCAGCTAATTTCCCAGCAGGACTGAATTTGATCCGGTAGTGAGAGGGGACGATGAGTTCCTCACCGGTCTGGGGATTCCGTCCCATTCTCTCTTTTACATATATTTTCTTGAAACTGCCGAATCCGAATAGAGAAAAATTATCATCCTTCTTCAATTCCCGGATAATAATGGTAAATAGCTCAGAGCCGAAATTGGCTATGCTTTCTTTATCCAGGTCTAACTTCTCCTGGAGCCGTTCTGCCAACCTTCCCGGTGTCAGTGAGCTACTCATTGATCTTTTCCTTGAATTTAGCAGAGGGTCTGAATTTTACTTTCCGTTTGGGGGGGAGCTTCATTTTTTTTCTGAGGGAAGGGTTGTAACTAATACGCTCATTTGCAATTTCGGTTTTAAAGGTTCCAAAACCAGTCTGATTGTAGCGTTCTCCCTCTTCCATGACGAGGACTATTTCCTCCATGAAGGCATTCAGCACGTCTCTAATATCCTTTTGGGGCATATCGAGGGATTGAGACAGCTCTTTGACCAGTTCCTGCTTATTCATATCCGTATATTATACAAACAATTCCAGGAGACAACAATCACATTTCTTTTCTTGAAACTAGAATGCGACTCCTGAAAACAGAATGATATTGGCATAGGGGAGGACTTCTCCTGTCCGTATGATAGCCTTTGAATTGGCGTTGAGCTTTTTAAATTCCTTATGGGGGATAAAAGACATGGCCGGTTTGAATCCCGAAGAAGCCTCATAATCTGCGATCATGGTCAGAATATCATCCAGTCCTGCCGCATTGTTGTTTCTGATCTCTTCTGCGAGGATTATTCTTTCAATGCATAACTCATTCAGTACAGCAGAAAGCACTTCTATAAAGGAAGGAATCCCCCTGCTCACTGCCAGATCAATCCTTTTAGTATTCTCAGGAATGGGGAGACCAGCATCTCCTATGGTTAAAGAGTCGGTATGACCCATTGAAGCAATCACAGCAGATATTTCTGAATTCAATAAGACACCTCTTTTCATGGTATCCTCCTCCTTATAGTATAAATCCGATTCATGGATGTTGCCAAATCAATATAAAGAAAAACCTAATAACCCTGCACTTTCAGTACCGATAATCAAAATAGGACTACTACGTTATGTCTGCCCGGAGTTTTCAGACAGACCTTCATCATATGTTGGATCAGTTTAAGGGAGAGACAAATGGATTTTATTACATATCTGGTTTACAAAGATTACATTCCTTTTCAAGTCGGGTTGAATCTTCTTCGTACCTGTATTGCAGAAGAGCATATGAATCGAATCACCGAAGAACTTGTTATCAGGAATATACTTTCCGAGGCACAACTCTATCAGTATCTCAATCAATGGGAAGTAGAAGAGCCGGAATAACCGGTTCCAGGATTCTCTTACCCCTTCAACAGCTACCGTTCCTATTTACCAAAATAACAAAGCCCAGTTTCATTCACGATTAAAATCCATATTATCGATATAAGTCCTGCAAAAAATGGAATATCATTCTCATTTGTATATAATTTGTCATATCTTAGTTGTGCCTTTTCAAATCGGGAGGTTTGTATGAAAAATATGGGATCTTTGGACCGAGTCATCAGGTTGATTCTTGGTGTTGTCCTTGTTGTTGCAGGAGTCATTCTGCAGATGAATAGCGGACATTCCTGGTGGTTAGCCCTGCCGGGTGCCCTGCTTGTTGTCACATCCGCTGCAGGAGTCTGTCCTGCCTACATTCCCTTTAAATTAAGTACTAAGAAAAAAGACTAAAAAATCCTGTCTGCTGTTTTAAAAGGCAGCAGACTGGTCAATAAATTGTAATTGTACAGTTAGCAAAAGAGTAGATAAGTTCATCACAATTTTCAGTTACCTGAATATTGAGCTTTAGGTATCCTTCTTTTGTTGCTCCGGAAGGGATGGAGGTAATGATTCCTACTCCGCTGTCTAAAACTGTATCAGAACTATCTTCAGCATCAAAGGGAACATGCACAATATCTAAGGTGACAGGAGAGCTGTTGGTCACGGAGAATGTGATGATAAAGGGTTCTCCTGTTGTTGTATTCTTCACCTCATAAGACACCGCTGATATGCTGATATCCGCTGTTGTCACATTTGCCTTCAGGTTCTCTGTTACCGTGAAGATTTCTGTGAGGGTATCTCCTTTATTTCCCTCTTTATCTGTGGGTGTTAATGCCAGAGTATAATCTCCTAAGGCCAGATCGTCGGTCTCAAACCAGGTTTCCCAGCTCGTCCCATCATAGATGCATGAATCATTAACTTCCAGACTTTTTATTTCGGTACCTCCCGACAGAATGCTGATTGTCAAAGTCAGAGAGTCGTTCTCCGGGTCATCAACGGCAACCGTCAGAAAGACAGTATCACCCTGGATGACTGAGTTGGTTGCTGTTTTGGAGCTCGAGCTGGTCAGGGAAATATCGGATAATACAGGAGGGTAGGTGGGAGGATACAGACTGCTCTCGCAGGAGAAAAGTATGAGAAGGGATACAATCTGGACAAAGATCCTTGCCTTGATCATGATTAAAGTCTAATGAAAGACCGTTCATTAATCAAATAAAAATTGATAAAAAAAACGGAATCCAATGGATTCCGCTTTAAGCTCCCCCGAACAGACTCGAACTGCTGACATGATGGTTAACAGCCACCCGCACAGCCGAATCATAGATGATCAGGATTTATCATGTATTTATACTATAACGAATTATGGAATCATGCAAGATCATGTTTGTGCATATTCCTCAAATAATTGATACCATTTCTGATACCACTATGTTTAATTAACAGTTTGTCTTGCCTGTTTTAATACTTAAAATGATAGAATCGTTGTGATAAGTGTCAGGGGCGTTCGTCAATGACCGTCCTGGGGAGGGTAGGGGGTTCGGTGACTTCACTATGATATAAACTTTATTCAATCGTTACATGGTCGTTTCAATGAAACAAAAATGCACTATTCAACCGTATATTAACGGTATATATTTCCAGAATGAATCAGCCAACATACGGAGATATCCGGCGATCAATCGAAGTCCTCCGCCGCTGGGAGCGAATGGCCCGGGGCCGGGGAAAGACTGTTACTATGTTTGGAACAAAGAGGATCTGGGAGATATTGGACTATTTTGAGAGTTCTAATTAGTCTTTTATGTTTTGATCTAATACCCTTCGTTGAAACT
>NZ_JAQIBL010000346.1 GCF_027859075.1 Oceanispirochaeta sp.
TATTTATTGCCTTTATTTTTTTTATTATCATCCGGATTTTATCTATTTTCCAATATTTTTTCCATCGATATTTTGTTTTTTTTGACTTTTGAACGTTTTTTATCTATATTTTTTTGGGAGATTTTAAAATTTCCTATCATTATTCATAGAAATCCAGGATCTTTCTGTCATAAATATCATTAATATGAAAGGGAGTTAGTCAATGAGAATTACCATAGCATATAATCTTCGAACCGACGATACAGAAGCCACTGCTGAACTTCTTACTGAATCGGACATTAAGCGCATATCGGATGCTATTATCAGCCTGCAACACACAGTCACAGTAGTAGAAGTCTCAGGTCAACCGAATAAGGTTATTGAACGCCTCATAGAAAGTGAGGCCGATCTTGTATTCAACCTGGCAGAGGGTACTATCGGCAGCTCGCGGGAGGCATTCTATCCTGGCTTATACGAACAAATGGGTATTCCCTTTACTGGTGGAAACGCATCACTACTTCACCTCAACCTTGATAAACATCTTGCCAAAACTGTTCTGGCATCCCACGGAATAAAGGTCCCACAAGGTGTTTTAATTACAGAGAAAGATCAGATCCTGCCGGACAATCTACAATATCCCCTGATATTAAAACCAAATTCAGAGGGATCAAGCAAAGGCATTACACAGGATTCGGTTGTGGAATCACATGATCAGGCTCAGGAAAGAATACACGGACTATTAGCACATTATCCCTCTGGCCTTGTAGTTGAAGAATTCATAGGCGGACGTGAACTGAGCGTCCCCTTCCTGGAAAGCTTTCCAGGGAAATTACTTGATATTGTGGAACACACATTTGACATGGATAAAATCGATGGTAAATACAATATATACGACTACGATATGAAACAGGGCGGAGAAGCAGCGAAATCAGTTAATGTTGTCTGTCCTGCGAGGATCAGCTCTCAGGAAGAAAAAGCAGTATTGAAAATGGCCCGTGATGTTTTTCAGATTATGTCCTGCCCCGATCTGGGCCGGGTAGATATTCGCTTACATACCAACGGTCAGCCTTATTTTATAGAACTGAATCCGCTTCCCAGCCTGCATCCCATTGCTTCCCTTATGACAGCTGCGAAATCCAGAGGTCTCGAATTCAGGGATGTATTGCGCCTGATAATACGCTCTGCCGCCCGCCGATACGGCCTTGCGATTAGATCGTCTAAGCAGCTGAAAGAAGACAAACAAACATCCGGTATATCCAGACCGACAGCCAGGGATCTGGGAATCCAAATTGGCCGTATGCGCCCGGGAATTAACAATGCAATCACCGATGTTAAGGGTGTCCGGGTAGGACATTTTTCCCGTATCGAAGATGGTATACCTATACCCGGGGGAACTGAAACAAGTTCCATACGTACAGGTGTAACGGCAATCATGCCTGCAGGACAGGCATATGCCAACCGCATTGCTGCCGGGGGATTTATACTCAACGGTGTGGGAGAAATGGCGGGACTAACCCAGGTTATTGAGACAGGTTGGCTTGAAACACCCATCCTTCTTACCAATTCTCATTCAGTTGGCCGGGTACATGATGGTGTTATCAAGCATATGATTAATAAGTATCCCCGTCTTGGAACCGAAACAGATGTGGTTCTGCCGGTAGTTGGTGAAGCCGATGATTCTTTCCTAAATGATATACGCATTGGTTCCTGCTCTGCTCAGGATACTATTAAAGCCATACAGGCGGCATCTCCAGGTCCTGTATTACAGGGATCAATCGGGGCCGGTACAGGTATGACCAGTTTTGATTTTGCCGGTGGAATAGGCACATCTTCCCGCATACTTGACCTTTCTGATCACGAAGCATTTACGATCGGTGTTCTTGTACTCTCTAACTTTGGGAAGATGAGAAACCTTACTATTGATGGCGCTGTTGTCGGCAGACAATTAGATGAAGAATTTGATGTAGCGGGCCGTCGAGAGGTGTCAGAGGGTTCTATTATCGTGGTAGTTGCCACTGACATTCCCCTCATAAACAGTCAGCTTAACCGGGTAGCCAAACGTGCTGCTCTTGGCCTTGGAAGAACAGGTTCTCATGCAGCTTCAACCAGTGGTGAAATCATAATTGCTTTTAGTACTGGCAACCGTAAACCACGGCAGACCCCTCCCAATAGTAAATTTATCAACTTAAAATGTATATCTGATTATCATATAAACCTGGTGTATGAAGCTGTAATTGAAGCGACTGAAGAAGCCGTGATAAATGCAATCTTTTGCTCAAATGGTATGAATGGAAGACAGCTGCGATGGTGTCCACCAATTCCTCATGAACGTATCATAGAACTATTAAAAAAAGGAAGAACAATTCATGAAAGTAATTGAAAAATATAACGACAGCCTACACAATCCCTATTGGAAATATCAACTGGGTAAGGAAGCATACGAAGTCAAAGATACTCCTCAACGTGTCGAATCTATCAAGAAATCACTTCATTCTGATGAACGCTTCGATTTTATTACAGCCAAACAGTTTCCCGATCGACTAATAACACAACTACACCCCTACCACGACTATATCAGGAACACAGCCTTAACCTTAAATAATGACGAAGAAGAATTTTACCCAGATCTTTTTCCCGGTGAGGGCGCCCATCTTAAAAAAAGAGATGATTCACCCCTATGGGGCGGAATTTGGTGTACTGACGCGGTTACTCCGATTAAAAGAAAAACCTATGAGGTTGCACGAGCCTCTGCTGAATCCGCACTGACAGGAGCTGAATTGATCAGCCAGGGCCAGGAAAAAACGGTTTATGCGCTGTGCCGCCCTTCAGGACATCATGCAGGTCCCCGTGTATTTGGCGGTTATTGTTATTTTAACAATGTAGCTACTGCTGCACAGTACTTATTAGCGAAAGGAAAGGTTGCTATAGTAGATATAGATTACCATCATGGAAACGGAACGCAGGAGTTTTTTGATGATATAAAGTCTATATTTACCGCTTCTATTCATGGTGATCCTGAAGATGAGTATCCCTACTTCTGGGGATATGCTGAGGAAACTGGAAAAGGCCAGGCTGAAGGAACGAATCATAATGAACCTTTAGCAAAGGGCACACAACTGAAAGAATACAGCAAAGCCCTGAAACGGATTCTCAAGAAGATTAAAGCATTTAATCCCGCCTTCCTTATCATTGCCGCCGGCTTTGATACCCATGAGACAGATCCCATTGGCAGTTTCAAAATTCGCACCGAGGATTACGAGACAATTGGCAAACAATTTAAGTCTCTGGATCTACCTACTCTGGTATGTCAGGAAGGCGGTTATAATACTGATGTTCTGGGAGAATGCGTGAAACATTTTCTTATCGGACTGATGTAAAATCGTGATTTATAAATGGAACTTTTGTTGACATATATTTAAATCCTGCTGACATCCTCCTCCTGATGAAGGAGGATATCGGCATATATCCTGTTCTTTAGGTATTTTATACTCATCTTATAATCACTAATACTATTTCTATATCCCCGGAGAATAGCTCAAGAGCTTGCAGATATTTTTGGTGTTTCACCAGCACGGTTTATTTGATTTAAATATTTCTAATCTCGATACAGAATCGAGTATTCCATATTGCAATAAAAACCAAATTTAAGTATTCATAACTTGTTTTCGTATATGTCTGAAATCCTGCCAGCGAAGCTGAAATTACAGGATTTATGCCATAGAAAATCAAATTCATGGAAATGTTAAATTGCCTTCTTAATAATTCCTTCAAATATATTGTCCCAGCCAATTACATTCATTTCATTACGAATGTAATTATCAGCTCCACCATAAATTAAATACACATTTTTTGATTTATAGGCTGAAATTCACTAGAATTAAAAGTAGGAGAAATTAATGAATAATTCAAGTATAAATAATCCACTGAATGCCATTGTGATGCAAAACGCATTTGAAAAATTGAATTGGGGATCAACAGACGTAAAAACCATTGAAAAACACATGCAGTCCGCTATCAATGAAGATCCTCTCTTAAAGGATCCAACACTTATCAGCGTGTCATTGACCAGTACTGATGACACTAAATTATTTGAGCTGATTGGCAAAGTAGGAGATCAAAAAGAGAAGGATCGGGTAGAGGAGATTGTTCGAAAAAATTCAGCAGATAACGCAAAGGTATAAAATTCACTCTCTATCAAGTAATTGTTTGCGTCTCTGAATAATACAGTGATGAGAACATTCTCAATAAATGACATATTTCTATGTCTGAACTAACAAAGAATTAGTATGGTTGTACTGCCGGGCATCAAAAAGCCGCTTTCACAGGCTGGGGCCGGACGTCCTGTCCGGCTTTCGCTCCAGGCCCTTTACATTTACTATAAATGCATCATTTTTTACCTGAATTACTTTTCCCATATTAAATTGTCACTGCTCTCTCAATCTTACCATGAACTGGATTTGTCCTGGCTTAGATGATGATCATAAAAGTTTAGCCACCTGGTTACTCTTTGAACCCGCGAGCAGCAGCGGTCTCATACTCCGGGGCTCGTGGGTTGTCGAGCTTTCCGTAATCGTCGGCCACAACCTGGTAGGCATTTGTTTTCCGACGGAGGTCTGCGGCATCGGGGCTGCTCACTCTACCCGCCAGAACGGGTATCCACAGTGTCATCCCGCTCTCGATATGGTCCGGATTTCGACGAGACAGATCTGATCTGTTCTCCCCATAGATAACCGGCCACCAGCCAGAATCACCCCATCTGGTCGCAGCAATGTCCCACAGCGTATCGCCGGGGACGACGAGAACCTCCATCACCTCAGCTTTTGCCATCACCGTGGGTTCCGGTTCTATAGGAGCTTCGGCTACGGAAACGGGTACAGGAGGGGGTTCCGGTTCTGCGGGAACGCCGGCGGCGGTATCATCCGCTGGTGCGCCGGTATCAGGAGCCTGATCAGTGGGTGCTGCCGCTGTATTTTCCGATGACATCCCGGTAGATACCACGGACACATCCTGAGGAAAGATCAAACTCTTTGAGGTGATGCCAATTGCAATCAGAAGCACTGCAATCAGTGCCAGTAAGATCCAGGCAACAGTTCTGATACGCCAGGTTGTTTTGTCCTGAGAGAGTTCCCTGATTCGCAACTGCCTGAAGGGCACGTTGACAGCAAGACGCAATGCGCTGTAGGGGCGAAAGTGGACACGTGAGTGCTCAGGAATTGTTAAAGCCTCGCCGGTGTTGGGATCATGCCCCGGCTGTTCGTCGGCGTGAGTCGTATGGAAACGGCCAAAACGATAGAGATGGATATCGCCGCCCGTCTCCAGTTCCCCACTCATGGTTATTGCTAACTGGTGGATATAGCTGTCTGCTTCGTCACGACTGACTTTGCCACGCCTGCCCACCAGCGCTGTAAAGGAGTGAAGTGTTATCTTGTTGTCACCGCTCATGTTGTCTCACCCGCTTCGTCCGAATCGATATCGTAAACCTCTTCACGGAGCAATGTCCCCGTACGAAATACGGGGACCCGCCGTTTAGGGAAAATCGCAAAGTTATCACTGACCGGCAGATAACCCCGGTGCGCATCGTATGTGGCTGTGTCGAAGGTACCAAGGTGAGGGATGGTGACCGAGTGTCCCTCCCTGAGGAGATTACGAATCTCCCGAAACGTTGCCTTCAACAATCGCTGGGACTGAGTTTTCGACATACCCAGCTCCTCTGCAACTTTTTCAATAAGCTCTGACTGGTTCATGGGCGCACCGCCTCGTAATGGTTGATATGTGAATAACGATACCAGGTGAAAGGCTTGATATCGTATCATCTAAACAGTAAATTATAGCACATTTTTGATAACTCTGCAGAGAAGGCTATGCCATTCAATCATTTGCCCCGGCAAATATAAAGAACATGACAGACAACAGTTTTTTAAAAAAAAATACTTCTATGCGATATCACAACCATTATCCGGGCTTGCTAAGAATCTTAGTTTCCCGTATTGTTACTATACATAAGAACGTTTAAAGGAGACTCTTAATGGAAGCGGAGAACTTAAAGTTTCGGGGTGGTTGGGGGATGGCATTTATTCCTCTAGCAGTTTTTTTCATTTTTTGTGTGCTGCTATTTTTAGTATTTCTTTCATATGATATGCATGCATTGGCGATGGGTGGATTTATCGGACTTCTCATCGGTGGGATGTTTGTTAAAAATTATGGAGAGTATTGGAAAAGCGTTATTTCCGGAATTGCATCTCCCAATTCGATAACTATTGTTGTCATTTTATTTGTTATCGGAATGTTTTCCCAGATGTTGAAAGACAGTAATGCCTCTGAAGGATTTATATGGATTGCCAGTAGAGTCCATTTAACAGGGGGACCCTTTGTAGCCTTTGTATTTTTCTCCTGCTGTTTAATTTCCACAGCAACAGGTTCATCAATTGGAACCATGTTTGCTGCTTTTCCTGTCTTTTTTGGTGCAGGAGCAGTCCTGGGAGCAAATCCTGCCATGCTTGCAGGGGCCATAACGTCAGGTTGTATTTTCGGTGATAATCTTGCACCCATTTCAGATACGACCATAGCGTCTGCATCCACTCAGTTGTTCAGGAATGGAGAAGCTGCTGATATCGCAGGTGTTGTTACCTCCCGTTTTAAATACTCTCTCGTTGCCGGTTTGATATCAATTATTTTGTTTGCGATTCTCGGTGGAGGAGGAGAAGTGGCATCAGATGTTGAGAGTATGGGAGATCCTTTAAGATTGGTCATGTTAATTCCTGTTGTTGGATTGCTGATAACGGCGGTAAAAAGCAGAGACTTATTTAAAGCCATTACAGTCGGGTTACTGTTAGGGATTGTTTCAGGACTCATATCCGGGATATTTACATTCCCGAGTCTTTTTTCTTCAAGTGGAGAACTTGGAAATAGTGTTACTGGTTTCCTTCCAACCGGTGTTGCCAGCATGATGTCTACAGTGACTCTGGTTATTTCAGTATTCGGTATCATGGGCGTTCTTCATGCGGCAGGTGCCATAGACAGACTGGTGAATGCAATACTGAAATCCAGGTTTGTTAAGAGTGATAGAGGTACGGAGTTGGCAATAACCATCGGTTCATGTGTGACTTGTATGATCTTCGGTGGAGTTACCAGTGCGGCAATATTAACGTTCGGGCCTGTAGTGAATGAGCTTGGAATGAAAAAAGGACTTCATCCTTACAGACGGGCAAACCTGCTCGACGGTTTTGTAAATACAATTCCCGTTGTTATTCCTTTTTTGAGTGTCTTTGTCTTTATTACAGTAGCTCTCTCAGGATTAGATCCGTTAAGTGTATCGAAAAGTATGCTTTATCCCCTTGTCCTTTTTGTAGTCTTGCTGTTTTCAGTAATTACGGGATGGGGTCGAATGCATGAAATCCAGGTAGCAGAAATATCCTGATAGAGTGTTAAACTCATAACAGTAAAATGTTAAAAAGTGCAGGGGACAGTCCTTATCCGGCTGATCCCCCTGCATTTATGAAAAAAGGGACACAAGCAAAGTTACTTATTCTGATTCAGGTTCCGAAGCATTACTTTAACATGGGGACCATTTTCATTTCGTTCCAATTCAAATGGCTCTCCCTGGGGACCAGGTTTGTCTGCAAGAAACGCATCAATGGCCTTTACATCTTCCAACTCAAGTCGGAGATCCAGTGTTGCCGAATTCCCTTCAATGTGCCGGCTGTTTCTGGTTCCGATGATAACCGCTCCCACTGCATCTTTCTGAAGAATATAGGCACTGCATATATTAGCAATCTGACAAGAATACCTGGAACTCAATTTCTTAAGTAAAATTAAAAGTTCCTGATACGTTGACCAGCCGCCGAAGTCGTCAATAATAATTCTGTATTTAACCAGGGATCTGTTATCTAATTCATCAGGCTCATTTTTACCAATCCATTGATCAGTTAAAAATCCGCCGGCCAATGTGCCGTAACATAAAAGAGCAATATCATTCTCTTTACAGTATTCCTGCATGCCCTTCTCCACCCTGCGGTCGAATAGAGAGTACTGAGCTTGCATACTGGCAATTAAAATCCCGGCCTCTACAATTTCTTTCGTCCGGATAGTATCGAAATTTGTAAGGGATACCTGAGAGATTTTTCCCTCTTTCTGCATTTTCTGGAGCTCAAACAGTGCTTCAAGATATCCAGGGATATCATATTCCCACCAGTGAAACTGAATCATATCAACCTGGTCAACTCCCAGGCGCTTGAGGGTCCGGTGGATGATTTCCCGGATGTTCTTCGGTTTCAGCTCCGAGAGCCCCGCCCTGTCAGGAACAAACTTCGAATGGAACTGAAGGTCTTCTCTATGGCCCCCTGCAGCCAGATGTTCTTTTAAAAAACTCCCGTAAAATTCCTCAACACCAGTGTAAATATCTGCACAATCAAATGTCGTAAAACCCCGTGCAACTAATTCATGAAAGGCCTTTACAACATCTTTTCTTTCAATTTCACTTTTTAAGGCATGTCCTTCCGACAGTTGCCAACCGCCATTTATGATACGGCTGAAGGAATAGCCATTCTTTAGTGTATATCGCTTATTCAAAGAGTATTCTCCCATTTAAGAATTTGATAATAAC
>NZ_JAQIBL010000347.1 GCF_027859075.1 Oceanispirochaeta sp.
CTCTGAATATGGTAAAAATCCATATCAAGACCTCCTAGGTCCCATAGAAGGTGATCTCCCAGTCAATCTGGAGGATGTCATTGGCCCCGATATTCACCTCCGGGGTAATCTGGGCATAGGCCAGGCAGACTCCTGCCGCCGAGGCGTTCATCAGGGCGGCCTCATTGATCCCCGTCGCCTCCAGGCTCCCCGAGGGAAAGGTGGCCCTGTAGCAGGCCTTGTCATCGGTGGACTCTCCAAAGACTCCCTTTGTCTTGGGGTACTCGGCGTCCATCCCCTGACGGTTCCCCACGGGAGTGTTGCACCCGGAATTACTCTTGGTAGTCAGCCCGGTCCATCCGGTTCCCACCTCGATAAAACCGTTGGCACTGTTCACGGGGGTCATCCCGCCGCCGACGGCCAGGTTGGCCAAAAGGGCATCTCCCTGAGCAGTCACCACATTGTGGTAAATCTGATCCCTGGGTTTTCCGGGTCTTCCTAAAAGACGCCGGAAAAATCCGGGGCGGCGTAATCTGACAAAGCCGTCCGGGCCTATGACCCGGACTCTGACCTGTCCCATGACCTTTATCCTCTCAAACATGTTCTCCTCCCTAGCGATTATTCAGCCAGATCCCCCCGGCCAGTCCACTCATCCCGATGCTGGCTCCTCCCAGAATCCAGCAGCGCCTCTTCAGTTGGCGGATCTCCTTTTCCAGATCCCTGACTGTCGTCCTCTCCCGTTCTGCCAGGTCCCGGTAGTAGGCCGTCTTTCCGGCTTCATCGGCGGCCACTTCCCGGGCGGTCTCCCGGCTGGTCAATTCAATCTCCTCCAGGGCTATGGTCATCAGGGCTTCCACTATCTCGACCACCTCTTCGTGACTGAAGGTAGGCTCGGCACCGATCCAGATAGCGATTTCCTCCCTGTTTGGCATCTCGGGGTACAGAGGGATAACGCTCATCAAAATCAGTATCAGAGAGAGACAGGATCTCCTCCCTGCTCTCCCTTTTGATCTGAGTAATCCTTTCAAACTCATTCTGCTGCGACTGGTAGTCATCTGCACTCGTTTCCTCCTCCCTTTTATCCTCATTTCCGCTCTGCCGTCCCCACAGGAACCCTCCCAGGAGGGCACCCAGGAGACCCAACACCAGAAAGCCGATCCGCACGGCCCAACCTTTGATTTTTATGAAAAGCTTCATACTGTTCCTCCTTCCTCAAGCCCCAGGGGCCGGCGGCTGAGGATGCTTCCGGCCACCTTGAGCCCCACAATCCCGAAGAGGACCATCATCAAAACAGCCAGCCAGACCCATTGACCAATGAACCCCTTCTTGAGGAGCCAGGTGGCCAGGTAGAGGCAGGATGGTTTGAAGCCGATCATCTTGGAGGGCAGGGCAATCATCCTTTTCAGGAGAACCGTAAAGTGCAGGCGAAAGCTCATCTCCCAGAGATTCTTGTCACAAAGTTTGAGTTCTTTATCCATTCTTGCTTCTTCTCCTCATTACCGACATCGTTCACGACCGTGGGGCCTCTTAAAACACTCATTCCTCTAGAAGGGTCACTCTGGTCTCAAGGCCCCGGCTCTTCTGAAAATTCATCTCCAGTTCCTCCACCCGGCAGAGGGTGGAAGAACCCTCATCCTCAAGGGAGCAGAGGGCTCCCGCCCTCATGTAAAAGAGTCCCACCTCACTCCGCCCCCGGTAACGCCTGCGCCGCTTGATTCCCTGGCTGAGGGCCCGGAGCACCCAGTCCTCCCAGTGAGGCCGGTCCTCGCCGTCTGCCCCTGTGACCAGGGCATCCGAGAAAAATCGGCTCCTCCCGGAAAGGATACGGAGTCCCCTGAGGGCAATCTCCGCCTCATCACTGCGGAAACAAGCCGTTCCGGCTCTCATCACAATGGGCTGGCCCAGAATACTCAGATTGATCAGTCTTCCGGCCTGGCTGCAGCTGAGGTTGAGATAGGCTCTCTGGCTCTCCGTGGTATAGCTGCTGAGGGTCAGACCATCGGTCCCGCCGCCATCGGCTTCAAACTGGAGCCCCTCCAGGACTTCCTCCTGGCTCTGGATCTGGTCGGCCCAGAGAACGGGTAAGCTCTTGTAGTTCTCCCGCACCTCAAAGAGGGCTTCATAGGGAACCAGGGGGTCCTGAATCGGTCTGTCCCCCTCCGGGAGGAAGGGATAGGAGGGGCTGAAGCTGTCATCAAACTCCACCGGGAGCTCGTCATAGCGCCAGAGGATCTGAGGGTTCAGGCGTTCGGGGCGGTTCCACTTCAGCCGTACCGAGTTGGTATAGACATCTCCTGCTTCTTCCTCTGTCATCTCATAGAAGAGATCCTCCCGGAGGGGGCTCATCTCTTCCAGGAGTCCGTCCCTCTGATAGACCGAGGAGGAAAAGAGAATCTTATGATCCAGCCCTCCCTCCACCAGGGCAGAGCAGGAAGTGGCCAGGGAGCAGAGCTCCTCCCAGGGGCTGGCCGAAATATGGGCATACACCAGGGGGAGTTCCACGGTCGAGCAGTCCAGCTCCTCAGAGCCGAGTCCCCCCCGGGCGGCGATCAGATGAACAAGGCTCCCCTGTGGATGCTCCTTGTCACTCATGACGCAGTCAATGATGATCTGTTTCTCCTCCCAGTTTTTAAGGCCTCCCACTCTCTTCATCCGCGCCGGTGCATCCTCCAGGGTGGCTGTGATCCGGGTGATGCCCCCTGTGCGGGACCTTCTGAATCCCTTGTCATCCACAGTCAGGGTGAATCGGTGGAGGAAGCGGCCGCAATTTCCCGATGAAATGAGGATTCTGACCTGCCGGTCCTGTCCGGATAAGCCGGAGAGAAACTCTTCTTCATCCAGAAAACTGACACTCCCGGTGACGCAGTAGCCCCCGAGGAAGTCTTTGTAGCTGTGGAAATTCCCCTCCTGGAGGGCCTCTTCGGGGAGAGTGATCATCTCCCCCGCATCATCCTGAATCTCCAGAATCAGGATGACTCTGTTTGTCCTCTCCAGGAGGCTCTCTTCCAGGGCCGGGTCCATCTCATAAAAGGCCATTAGATCTTTATCCCCCTTCCCTCAAGATGGGTGAACACCCGAATTTTGAGGGGCCCTGTCAGGGTGTAGCGAAACTCCCGGCCCCAGATCCCCTTGTTGTCGGGGTAGCTGAGCTCTCCCCGGTAGGAGGCTTGGTCGATGGTCACTTCGAGGCGCACCCTCTGGTTTTCTTCATAAGAGTCCCGGCTGGTGAGGATGATCCGGGAGGAGAGGGTTTGGCGCATCATGGAGTAGTCCGAGGACTCCTGATCCTTGCGGCGGATCATAAGCTCATGCTTTTTCATCTGAGAGGAGAATTCCCCGGTCACAGAAACGGCGGCCAGATCGGGGATCAGAAAATCATCTACCCGGACCTCATCTCCTTCCAGGCGGAGGAAAGCTTCCGCGGCCATTGCGGGCGTTCCCTCTTTCCCAAAGGCAAAGTCTCCCAGCCGGGAGCCCAGAACCTCCAGCTTGAGAAGTACAGCCTCCCTCCGGCGGGCACTGAGGCAGAATCCGCTGAGAGTGAGATCTTCCAGGAGGGAGAGATCCCT
>NZ_JAQIBL010000348.1 GCF_027859075.1 Oceanispirochaeta sp.
TACAACAATCCTTAACCTAAAACAGGGATGAAACCGCAGCAAAGGGGCAGACCTTGATGCAGCTCAGGCACTCTATGCACTCTTCCGTATTAAAGACGATCTCCATGGTGTTCCGGTCGGGAATGGACAGGGCATTGGTCGGGCAATGGGGTACACAACTGCCGCACTGGGCACACTTGTTTTCATCCCATGCCAGACCCTTGTTGACAGCATCAATCCTGATGCCCAGAGAACGGATAAACTCGGTGCCCTGGAGGATGTGCTCTTCTGTTCCTGTGACATCCAGAACCAGATAGCCCTCCTCTTCCGGGGTGACTCTGGCCCGGAATATATTGATGATCAGATCATAATCTTTCACCAGATGATAGACGATGGGTTTTTCGGTTTCGCACTCGGGAAAATAAAGCATGAGCTTTCTGGTGATGGGCTCGGTACTCATGATGAGGCCTCCTTCAAGGGCTTCATAGACTGTTCGAGCGGGAGGGGGGCAATGGGCCGGGTCAGAAGGAATTGACCGCTTCTGATTTCCTCCTGCAGAATTCCGGCTATTTTCCTGGCCTTGCTGTAGGAGGATAATCCTCCTGCCTCAATTTTCTTTCCATCCAGCATAATGCTGCCCGACTTGAGCTCTTCATAGCTCACACTGCCCAGAACCCGGCCGGTCCGTTCGGGATAATCGGTGGAATAATCGATAACCTGAGCCATGATATCCCGGTCTCTCACAGTGGTCTGCAGAAGCATCTGTTCATCCAGGATGGGAATCGGAATCCCGACCCCCACGGAGAGGGAGACGCCATACCCCTTCAAACTGACTCCCCTCACGAACTCGGGAAGCATTTTTTTCATATCCCCCGTCAGAGCCAGGGTTCCGGCCCCTTCTGAAGGCACTCCCAGATGTCCCCTCTCACATGTGGGAGAGTGCTGGGTTCCCTCGGAATAAACATGACCCTGGGCTCCCGCCAGCCAAACCCGGGTACCCACACCGATGGTCCTGTAGAAGGGATCATTCAGCAGGGGTGACAGCTGCCCGGCAGAGGAGTAGCCGCAGTTTTTCATCTGGGGTTTCAGGTATCCCAGATAGGTATGTATGGGTCTGTCTGAGGTGTTGACCGCCACATTGTAATTCTGATAACAGTTGCGGGGATTCACCATGATGCACTGGTTTAGATCATTAATGGTAAATGTTGTGCGCAGCTCTTTTAGAGGATATTCATCCGTACCGTAAGACAGGGCAAAGAGTTGTACTTCCTCACCTGCCACCAGCTTTTCCATAACATGGCCGCCGCCGAAGCGGAAATCTCCCGGATAATCCCTGTTGGCCGGATCATTGGCCTGGAGCTGTGTAGCCCCCAGAAAAAGATCCACCGCAGCCACACCCGCATAGGTGCTGACATCGTCCAGCCAGGCTTCGGTCATCCGCATCTTGGGTTTGCTGTGACCGAAATTGAGAAAACAGCCGGAGGAACACATAGGGCCGAAGGTCGCGGTTGTGACCACATCCACCTCTCTGGCAGCCTGGTCCAATCCTTTTTTGTCTACATAGTCTATGACTTCTTCCGCCGTGAGTACCACGGCTTTGCCGGAAGAGATCTTATCGTTGATTTGTTCAATGTTTTTCATGATACTAAAGAGAATATCCGGTATGGAAAAAAAAAGCGATATATTTATTTCATTTCAAAAGACGGGGATATCCTTTCAGAACCGGGAGGACAGTCACGATTGTTCTTACCCGGCTAATTCATTCAATACCTGTATCAATTCTTCCAGGCTTGTAGCCGTACCGGCAGTGGTTTTGATCCTCATGGAAACATTTTGTGATGACGATGAAATTTCCTTCATAGTCAGTAGGATTTGTTCAAATCCTAAAATCTGTATCTGAATGTTTTCACTGATAGAATGAGCCGATTGGGAGGTCGTGGTTGAGGTATCCTGAATGATCCCGAAGGAAGCTTCGGTTTCCCGGGAAAGGTTCCACCCCGAATCTATCAGTTCTGTCGTTTCTAAAGATGCCTTATGAAGCATCGTACTCTCTTTCTCAATATAATTGATTTTTTCACGGATTTCTGTTGCTGCATTGACCGTATTATCAGCGAGCCGTCTTACTTCGGAGGCCACAATTTCAAAGTTTTTCCCGGCCTCACCGGCGGCAGCTGCTTCAAGTTCTGCATTAAAAGCGATGATTTTCACCTGGTCGGCAATGGACTTGATAATGGCGCTTACATCTATGATGGTCTTGATATTCTCATTGAGGGAATATACAAAATCGATGGCCCTGTTATTGGAATCTTTCAGTTGTGCCATGGTATTCAAATACTGCTTCAGAGTCTGGATTCCCTGACTGACCTTATCCAGATTATTCTCCGAATGATTTTTAACGGTCAAGGCCAGCTCTCCCATTTGACGGCTCAATCGGTTTGAATCTTCCATGGTCGCAACAACCTCGGCTACTGCGGCAGCCTGATCATTGGTGGCTCCTGCATCTGCCTGGGAGTTCTCTAATAGGTCGGCAGAGGAAATGGAAAGGTGTTTTACCGCATCATTGACCTTACCGAGAATATTAGAAAACCGGGTCATGACTCTGTTCGTGATAGCCGCCAATTCTCCAAGTTCATCAAACGTCGTGAGGTAAATCAGTTCCGCATGATCTTCTCCGCTCTTGTCTGTCCTGATATTCTTCATTTCAGACAGGATTTCATTGATCTGCAGATGAAACTCAATCCTGGACAGAAAATTAGGCCCCAAACTCATTATGAAAAGAAAGAGTCCTACAAAAAAGACGGGAGCAACATATTGATTCATGCTGAGAATATCCGTGGACTGTGAAAAATACCAACCCAGATAGGTCATTTGTACAATCAGGTAAAAGGATGAAACCATGATGGCAATATAGTCTTTATACCGTGCAAAAAGATCCTTCTCTCCGTCTCTGATATCAATGATCTTCAACTCCCGTTTTATGGGGATCAGCAGGAGGTTTATGAAAAAAACAACATACAAGGCTCCCAATATTCCGCTTGAAATCTTCAGCATGAGTCCGAAAAGATAAGGAATGCCGCTATCTGCCTGCCAGCCTTTCATAGCATAATAAATGGTCGTACCGATGAACCAGACTCCCATCTGAAACAGGATGATCATCCTGGGAACACCTATGGCCGCTTTTCTTGCCAGAATATAAGCTTTCCCCCGCTCTTTTCTGGATGAATATTTTTCTGTATGGAAACGAAACAAGGGGGATAAATAACGGAAGATAAGAGTCATCAGAATCGTTGTGAATATGATATAGAGCCCCACAACTGAGGGCTTGAAGGATATGATGATACGCTCTGAAAAAGTCATCTGCAGGTCATCGAATCTATTATTATACATAGAATTGATAAATTCGCTGGAGAACAGAGAGATGAAGAGACTGAAGTAGAGAATTGAAGCAATACGCCTCTTTGTCTGTTGTATTTTTTTTCGCATATGACTCCCCGGGCTTCAGTTGATATGGTTTAATTATAGCAAGATAGATGGAATATATAAAACAATTTATTATGTTTGTTTTTTCCCGTCTTCTTATTTAAAATAATTCTATAGCAGTTCCAAGAAAAAAGGGGATGAAATGAGAATCAAAAGCCTGTCTGTAAAGATGCAGATTGCCCTGGATATCGTCTTTATATGTATAATGTTGCCCCTTTCCCTCCTGATTTACCAGACTCTTAAAGTAGATACAGAAAGAAAAAGCATCACTGAATTGTCCAACATAACGGAAATGGTTCGGTCAAGCATAGAGCTGAACGTTCAATCAGCTGTAGAAAATCACCTCCGTTCCATTGCTAATAAAACAAAAGATCTTTTTGCCTATGAATATGCAAGGTATAAGAAGGGCGAGATCAGCGAAGAAGAGGCCTATGAGAATTCCAGAAAGATTCTACTGAATCCGGATTATGGAAAAATTGGTACCAGCGGTTATCTGGCGGGTATTGATTATAAGGGAGTCCTTGAAATACATCCGAAGTCTCAAGGGGTGGATGCCAGCGGCTTTGAGTTTATGCAGAAAGCCATAGCGATGAAAGAAGGCTACCTGGAATATATGTGGAAAAATACCGGAGAGGAAACTGAAAGGAAGAAAGCCGGTTATTTAAGCCCCTTCACGCCCTGGAATCTGATCATCTGGGCTTCCAGTTATTCATCAGAGTTTTTATATTTAATAGATACAGACCTTATAATCAGTGCGGTTAAAAAGCTGAAAATCGGAAGCGGAGGCTATGCCATTGTTCTCGATTCTAAAGGAAAGATTATTTATCATCCCGAATCAGTGGAAGAAAATCTGTTCATCGATACAAATGGCAATCCGGCAAATACTCAGCTGCAGCAACTTCTGGAGAACACCGAGATAGGGCAGGAAAAAACGGGATATTATCCGGGAGAGTCCAGGGGAGAAGAAAGACTGGTCAGTATAGCCAATGTGGAATCTATGGGCTGGTATGTTCTGACCAGTATTTCAACAGATGAAATTCTAAAAACTGTCAGGACTATCAGACGCATTTTGATCCTGGGTTTTCTGGTCACTTTTTTCCTGATCAACTTTGTGATCTTTATCCTGTTCAGACATATTCTGAAACCCCTGAAAGAAATAAGCATTATTGCAACGGCTGTATCCAGGGGCGATATCACACAGAAAGCCGAAGTCCTCAGACAGGATGAAACAGGGGTTATCGCAGAGCAGGTCAATATTATGACCGACAACATGAGGCAGATTGTCCAGAGGTTAAAATCAGATGTAATGACCCTGAACGACTCTATTCAGGAAATGAGCAGTTCCTCCGCTGAGATATCAACAACCTCCAATGAACAGGCCTCGGCTGTTAAGGAAATTGTTTCAACCATGGAAGATTCAGACAGACTGAGTAAGGGCATTGAGAAAAAAGTAGCTGAGGTGTCACAGATTGCCGATCATTCCAAATCCATCGTCAACAAGGGGGTGGACCATGTGGAACAGAGCCTGGTTAAAATGGATGAAATCAGGATATCCAACCATGATACTATTTCTGGAATCAGGTCTCTGAGTGAAAAAATAGAGGCTATCTGGGAAATTGTAACCATCATCAACAGTATTGCCGATCAAACCAAAATCATTGCTTTCAATGCAGAACTGGAGGCATCCGCCGCAGGTGATGCAGGAAAGAATTTTCAAATTGTAGCCTCGGAAATACGCCGTCTGGCCAATAGTACGGTGAACTCCACCAGCGAAATTAAAAATAAAATAAATGAAATACAGTACTCATCAGACCGCCTGATTACCGCATCTGAAGATGGAACGAACAAGATTGACGAAGGAGGAAAATTAACCGAGATTCTCCATCAGACTTTTGAAGAGATCCTCCAGACCTCCGAAATATCTGCAGACTCGGCCAAAGATATCTCCACATCCATCAGGCAGCAGGTCCTGGCATTCGAACAGATACTGCTCACCCTGAAACAGATCTCCGCGGGAATCAACAATTTTGTCATTTCTACAAAATCTACTGCCGATATCACTCAGAGGCTGAAAACAATGTCCGACAATATTGCCGAATTTTTGTCAGGCTATAAGACGGACCTTGAAGAGGATGAGGATGAGGATGAGGACGATTTTATTTAAAATCCAGGATGACCGAACCATCCCAGTTTTCAGGTTGTACAATTTGATAATCGAGACATCGCTCCAAAAGAATCTGGGAAACAAGATCCTCTGGTAGAAGATTCAATGCCTTCTCCAGATATTCTGCAGCACTATACCAGTTTCCCAGGGTGTACATCTTCAAAGCTCTCATAAAAAGTTTCTGCCAGGACGGTGTGTAGAGCGCCGGATTCACAACAAGGGAATAGATCTCTGTGGCAGTGCTTTTTCCTTTAACCTTGGCCCTGTCCACCAGCCTGCAGTAGTACTCTTTTCTCAGACTCTCCCAGACAACCCTGGAGATAAGAATATCCTGATGATAGTATTTAGTCAGGCTTTCCAGACGCGCGGCCAGATTAACCGTATCGCCTATAGCGGTATAATCGAATTTGTCAGAGCATCCGATATTTCCAATGATGGCTTCTCCCTCATTCAGTCCGATCCCGATAGAAAATCCTTCCTCCGGCAGGATCAGACCATCTATGGAGATCTCATTGTATCGGCGGATCATTTCCAGAGCAGCCTCGGCGGCCCTGCGGGTATTATCCAGATAACTGATGGGAGCACCGAATAGGGCAAAGACCGCATCACCGATGAACTTGTCTATGGTTCCTCCATGACTCTGAATGATGCGGACCATATTTGTAAAATGGTCATTCAGAAAAGAGACAACCTTACCAGGTTCATTGTTCTCAGCAATAAAATCAAATTTCCTCATATGGGAGAACAATACGGTTATGTTTCTTTTCTCGCCGGTGAGCAGGGCTTTTTCAGACTCCTTGAGAAGAAGATCATCAATAATGGCTGAGGGAAGAAACTGGGAAAACGCACTATAAATTGTTTGGGAGTCCTCGATTTTCCTGTAATAAGTCATACTTCTCTGAAGCAAAGCAGAGACCATTTCTCCACAGCGGGCTGCCAGCCGACCAGGAATATGTGAGTCTGCATTCATAAGAGATCCCAGAGTAAGATGTCCTAGAGAAATCCCTTCATAAATGAGCTTCCGGCTGCTGATGATCCGGATATGTTCTGAGTCCACCTGACCGGCGAACCCTCCAGTCGACACGGCTGGGAGAATAGGAGGGACTCCTTCTCTCTTTTCACTTTTTTTCAGACAGGCACTTGCCAGTTTGTCCATCATATCCACCGTCATGTCCAAACGGCTATGGAGATGAGTCATATGAAATTCAGGAGAAAAACAGTGAATAAAAACAAAATCAGCATCGACCAGGTCGGACAGTCTGGATGTTATATTTCCCAAAACTTCAGCAAAAGTCAAATCTGTAATATCCAGACCCTCCAGTTCACTTTGGAGATATTTCAGGGAGATTTCCTCGCGGATCAAAAACCGGGCTCTTTGCTCCAGAAATCCCGGAGAAGCAAAACCATCCGGAACCTGCCAGGTGCCTCGGGAACTCAATATTTCACGCCCTCTATTCAGACAATGGTCAAGGATTTTACGCCCCCGGTCAAAGGAATCAGGGTCCCGGGATAAACAATAATCCACGGGAAGGATCTCAATAAAATCATGCTCTCCACAAAACAAAATCGGGATTTTATTAAAGCCCTTGATGCTCTTTATACAGAATAGCAACTCTACAGGATGCTCAGAGCCGGTATCGCCCAGAAGACAAACCGGTGGAGGATCATGGAAGAAAGCCTGAATAAAGGCTTCTTCAGATTGAAAAATTTGCCATTTGTACTCGGAAAAAAGAGCAGTATAGGTTCCGGAGAGAAAGGAAGACCCTTCCAGATAGAAAATTGCTTCAGACATCATTCTCTCCGGTTTTTGGAGTATAGATGCGCATTGTTTCTTCCATGCTGATCGAAATGGTGTCGCACAACTCCAGGACGGGACTGGGGCCGATCCTTTTCATGGCATCTTCAGAAACAAGGATGGATCCGGCATAGTTTTTCGTGAGAGCCTCAAGCTCCTCGGCAACACCGATAACATCACCGATGGCGGTATAATCAGCCTTTTCCATTGAGCCCACATTGCCGATGATGGCAGATCCTTGATGAATCCCTATCCCTATATTATATTTCCCGTTCTCCAGAATGAGATCTGTACAATCCACACTGGAAAGTGCCTGTATCATCTCAATAGCAGCCTTGACCGCCCTGGCAGATTTATCTTCAGTGTCCATAGGCACACCGAACATGGCTACGATGGCATCTCCTATAAATTTATCGATGGTGCCTCCATGCTTTTTGATAATGGAGACCATAACATTGAAGTGCCTGTTTAAAAAATCAACGACTTCCTGAGCCCCATTTTTTTCGGTAATCGTCGTAAAAGAACGGATATCGGAAAACAGTATGGTGATTTCACGCTTTTCGACCTTCTCTTCTTCCTTTGATTTTTTCTTATTTATCAGATCCGGAATAATTTCCATGGGGACGAAACGACCGAATATATTCAGAATTTTTTTTTGCCGACGCGACAGTTGATGAGCCCGGAGGGCATAAAAGAAAGTCCCCGATCTCATTTGGATATACGCTTTGATCTTCTGGGTCATTTTGTCTGAAAAGTAATTATTCTGAAGATGACCCAGATGCAGAGAGGCCTCGACTTCTCCTTTCCTGTTGCAGATGGGAAGATAAAAATAGGAGCTGATCTTTTGCTGATTCATATTCAGCTTAGAAAAATCCTCTCTGCCGGCAAGAAAAAAGATCTCTTTTACCTCTTCCAGATTCAATCCCTGGAAATGACTGAAAAAATCACCCAGGCAGAAGTTCATAAAGTCTTTGTAATCCTGCATAAAAACCATTTTGTCAGGTTTTACAAAGGCACAAGCCTGCATATTGTCATTGATGAGTATGAGTGCCAGATGAGGTTTAACGAGGGTCTGAATCTGATTCAGCAGGGATTCCAGATATCTGTGCAGACCAGGTCCATCACCCGGGACATCCGAGTCAATCTGGTTCAGACGGAGCAGATCCAGGTGTTCTGTCAATCGGAGCCCCTGGGAAGAAGAGGACATGGACGGAAGGACCGCCGGATCTGCAGATCGAGGTCTCTTCGGGGACGGTTTATAATCCAGAAGATTCTGAAAAAGAGACTCCCGATGTAAATATCGGCTCCCTCCAAATGAGTAAAAAAGGTTCATACGGCTGATATTCTTTTCTTCATAGACAGCCCAGGCAGGAATGTCTCCCAAAGGCAGATATTCCCGAATACTCAGAAGTCGATCCAGTAATCCGGCTTCATTTGTCAAATCAAAGATGATCAGATCAGTCTCTGTGGAAATCTTTAGAAAATCATCCCCTCTACTCATCTCTGAGACATGAACATCCAGTTTATCACCGAAATGGTCCACCAGTGAATCGCCGAGGGAAGAACCGGAGCGACTGATCAGCAATACGCTTTTTACCCCATTCATTATCCAATCAGATTCCTGACTTTCTGAAGCAGACTGCCCCTGTCGAAGTCTTTTTTATTAAACACAGCATCCGCACCGAGACTCGTCACCGACGCCTCATCGTCCGCCTCGGAACTGACAACGATAATGGGCGTGGTTGCAAATTTTTCCTGTCTCCTAATATTCTCAATCAGAGTTTTTCCATCCATTCTCGGCATATTGAGATCTGTCAGAATAAGATGAAAATACCGGCTTCTCATCTTTTCCAGGGCATCGATTCCATCCACTGCCATTTCAACGTTGTAGCCGTCCAACTCCAGGATGGATTTCTCTATTTCTCTGGTCGAAAGGGAATCATCCACTACAAGAATTTGTTTAAACTCTTTTTCTTCATTTGAAAATCGTTTGCGGAACTCAATATTCCGGATTCCTTTAAAACGATTAATCAGATTAGGGATATACAGAATATTAATTATTTCAAAATTCTCATCAAATACAACACCCTGAATTACCTTTAGATTTACAAGATTGCCTGGAAGAGGTTTGTAAATGAGGGATGAAAACTGAATAACTGAATCCACAATGATCCCGATGATATCCCCCAAAGATTCAACAACAACGACTGACAATTTTTCGGGATTAGTAATACGATCGATATCCAACAGTGCCGCCAGAGGATAAACCGGAATGATCTGATCCCTTACCCGAATAGCGTTCCGGTTCAGTATAGACATAATTTCATCTCTGGTGATGATCAGAATCTCACGGACGAAAGCAGCGGGGATTAGAAATCGTTCGTCCTGGGACGAAACGAAAAAACCATCTACCGTTGCCAGGGAGAGAGGCAGAGACAAGGAAAAGACAGTTCCCTGCCCCTCTTCGCTGCTGAGGGTGATCTTGCCTTTGATATTTTCAATATTAGTTCTGACAATATCCAGGCCGACACCACGACCGGAAAGATTGGTAATTCTTTCGCGGGTTGTAAATCCTGAACGGAACAGAAAAGAAGTGAGACCACTGTCTTCCATCTCCAAGATTTCTTCTTCCATATCCGGATAAAATTGCAAAGCCTTGTTCCGAATGCCAGAGAAATCCAGCCCCCGTCCATCATCTTCAATCCTCAGCAGGATTCTGCCGCTTTCAGAACTGCATTTGATAGTGATATGACCTACATGATCCTTTCCTGAAGAATCCCGCTCTTCAGACGACTCGATTCCATGATCTATGCAATTTCGGATGATATGAATGATAGGATCATTTATCTGCTCCAGAATCGTCTTATCGAGTAAAAGGTCTGTGCCGCTTGTTTCCAGATTTATCTCTTTATTCATAGCCAGCGCGGTTTCTTCCACCATTGTCTTTAATGGATCAAGAACAAGTTCCAGAGGAAGCATCCTGAGTCCGAGAATTAACTCCTGCAGATCAAAACTGGAATGTTCGAGCTGAACCATTCCTTCTGAATAACCCTTCTGAATGTTCTGAACCATTTTATACTCTGTTTGAAGTTCATTATCAATCTCCTTCAATTCGGGCAGCCTCTCGCAGAGAGAATGAATCTTATTCCGGGTTTCCCGAAGATTCTGTTCCAGAACCTGAATTCTTTCATTTTCCCGCTTGAACTGGAATTGCTGAATGATCAGTGTATTCAGCTGTTTTATAATATCATCAACCTTGGAAATTTTAATCCTTACGGTATCGTAATCCTTTCCTCCCATGGTATCCCGATGGTTCATATCAGGACCGCCTTCAACGCCGCTGGAATCATTTTCAAGCTGAGTCAAAGAATAGGGAATCCCTGCAACAGCTTTTTGAAATATATCCAGGAGTCCTTTGATCTTGATATCATCATGTCCGCGAAGAGAGATCTGATTAAGAGCTTCTTCCATATGTGAAATAGAAGTCAGGACAAGTTGAATCAAAGGCTTGGTGATGATATAGCGTTGATCCCGGACACCTTTGAAAATATCTTCCAGACCATGAGCGATTGACTCAATGGATTCGTATTTCATCATTCTGGCACTGCCTTTTATGGAATGCAGAAGCCTCAGAAACTCGTCCAGCTTTTCGGAATCCGAAGGGTTTTTCCGTAATATGATGATGACATCGCCTAATGACTGGATGTTCTCACGGGACTCATTCACAAAGTTTTCAAGAAAATCATTTCGGTCAATTGCCATATTCTCAAGTCCTCCCTTTTATGTCTGGAAGCATGCTTTCACATATCATTAAAAAATACCGGGCATTAAAACCTTCCAGCATGAACTGGTAGTCGTATCTGTGATTATCAATATATTCCCGGATATCACCAATAACCCTTTGAAGTAAATCCAGCCTCCGACTCTGGCATTCAGGAAGAATCCTGACCAGATAATAACGGGCCGGCCATAAATCCTGATTATACTTCAAGCATTCAGTAAATTTATCCTCAGCCTCGGCAGTTAAGCCTATTCTGTAATAGAAATATCCTTCCAGAAAAGAAAATAGTCCGGGGAAATTGCGGACATCCTCTTCCGGACATTCCTCCAGAAACTGCAATCCCCCCGTAGAATCATTCTTCTGAAGGTAATATAGAACTTTGATTGCAATATCCACAGCAGATTCCATCTCAGGACTGCCTTTCCGGCAGATTTCATTGTTCAGCCTGATGGCGACACGACGGCAAAGATTCTGTTCACTGCTTCTTTCCCGTTCAGACTCTCTTTTTATGGGGCTTGGAGGAAGCGCTGATGTATCAGAACTCAGACTATGGACAGCACTGACGATTTTTTTCTTTAACAATGTAGGGGACAAGCTCTCGGGATCGTGTTTTCTGAAAAAGTAAACATTCCCCTGCTCTTCTACAAACAGGGCAGGATGAGATATAAGAGGCAGTTCAGAAGTAGATAAAAAGAGAACTCCACCGGATTTCAGCTTCTCAGCAACATTATCTATTATGATTCTCTTATTTTCCATATTCATGTATATCAGGGTGTTTCTCAAAAAAATTACATCCATTTGCGGATACTGGTCTCCCTGCTTCTGGAAGAGATTGTTAAGCTTGATATCTATTTTTTCAATATGAGAAGAATCTATCATCCAGCGGCCATCATCATCACGGCAGGCCAGGTTCTGAATCAGAGGAGCATAAGAGTGCCCATCCTCCCGAAAAGATCCATTTCTATAAATTCCCTTACGGAAACGGGTGAGCATATCATCACTTATATCGCTGGCATACATATGAAAGGAAGATACTTTGTTCCCGAACACCTGTATTCCCAACGCATACAGAGAAAGAGCTTCTTCTCCAGATGAACAGCTGGCACTCCAGATATTGATATCTTCGTTTTTTTGACTCAGAAGGGGAAACAACTGCTCTTCAAGAAAGGAAAAATGCTTCTCCTCCCTGAAAAAATAGGTCTCATTGATAGTGACTGCTTCCAGTAATCGATTATATACCTCAGGATTCGAAGAGAGGATCTCCAGATAGGAATGGAATGATTGACCCGAATGCTCCAATCCCTCTGTTATAAACTGGCGTACCTGATGATAATTACTTTCGGGCAATGTTATCCCTGTATCCTTCTCAATAAACTGAATCAGCAATAAAAAATCTTCGTCAGTCATAAAATCAACCGACTCTTCTGATTATTTCTGCAGCGATACTGTCCAGAGGAAGTACGACACTGGCAGCCTGAAGCTCAACAGCAGCCTTGGGCATTCCATAAATCATTGAGGATTCTTCATCCTGGATCAGTGTGATTCCACCGCCCTTTACAATGTCGAGACAGCCGAGACTGCCGTCTCTCCCCATCCCGGTCAGCAGGACGCCCAGAACGCCGGCTCCAAAGGCTTTGGAGGCTGATGAAAACATTTTATTCACCGAAGGTTTCTGATTATCCACTCTGGGACCGTCATCCAGCATGACAGAACTTTCAGAACACAGGAGATGCCGGGTTGCAGGAGCAATCAGGACGGAACCAGCATTCAGATTATCATAATCTTTTGCCAATCTTACTTTCAAGGATACAGATTCATCCAGCCATTCGGCATATCCCCCGTCAAATCCTTCCTCTATATGCTGACTGATGAGAATGGGGACCGGGAAATCTGCGGGTAAGCCGGATAACACAATCCGGACGGCCGAAGGGCCACCAGTGGAAGCTCCGATGACAACTATCCTGATTTTTCTGCCGGGTTTTGCCGCGGAGATCCCCATGGGTGTGACAGCGGAGGGGCTGGTTGGGTGAGACTGGAATCTGAAAGATGAAAACCGGACGGCATGGTCCAGGATATTCTTTAGATTTTCAAGAAATTCCGGATCATTCATCTGATAGATATCCGGTTTGGGAACCACTTCGACAGCCCCGTTGTTCAACGCCATATATCCGATACTGCCCACATCTTCACTGGTCAAAATGACAATGGGGAGAGGACTTTCCTTCATCAATATCCCGGTGGCTGTTATGCCGTCCATCTCAGGCATATTGATATCCATCAACAGGAGATCAGGCTTAAGCTGGCGGACGACTTCAATCCCTTTCTTGCCGGTTGCGGCTTCTCCTACAACATCATAGCCCCCCAGGGATTCCAGCATTGTCTTCACCATACCTCTGACCAGCATTGAATCATCCACGAGCACAATCCTCATGATTTTTTTCCTTTCAGCACATTGATGATTATCAATTCCAGATCGATATAGTACTGGATGCGTCCGGACTCGGGAAACCGGCAGCCATAGAGCCCCTGTTCCCTCAGTAGACGCCGAACCCCCCTGGGAGATAAATAAATCTCATCAAACACCAGCTTTTTAATTTCCGAATGACTGGTAATAATTAACCCCAGAGATTCCTGAGAAATCCTGGGGTTTCGGGCCAGAAGTTTTTTAATCAAAGGCTTATTCTTGTCAGTGAAATTATCAAGTCTCATCAGGAGACAGAGGCAGGACTTATTGCCTATTTCACAGGCATATATATCCTTGAGAAACTGATCACAGTCGAACAACAGAATATTGTTTCCGTTATATTTAAACACTTTATTTATATACGTCAGAGAACTCTTTATCGTCCTGATATCATTCAGGGTTGTACTTCCTGAAAACTGGCTTCTATTTACGAAAAAATCGACATTATCATAATTCAAGAGTAAGAAATCCTGCCTGCCGCCGCTGGTTTCATACAGCGCCAAGATCTGCCTCCAGCTTTTTTAGAACACTTTCCAGGTTCAGTACAAATATTTCTTCCTCTTGAGGAGAAATGGAACCCAGGAAATAGTCATCATCCTGAGCTTTGGACGTGATCTTATGAAGGTCAGATTCAGGAATTTTCACAATTTCCAGGACATCTGATATCAGCAGGGAGAGATGATCATCATCCCTTTTTAAAATCAGATACGTGTTGGAATCCAGGTTCTCCCGTTCAAAAATGACGGTGAGGTCTATCACGGTATAGGGTTCTCCATGCCTGTTGATGAACCCCCGGATATAGGGCGGTGTAAAAGGGACATAAAAAGTGGGGATCCCACCGATGATCTCTCTCACATCATCAGCATGGAGTGCATATTTATGGTCATGAATATTAATGATCATATATTTTAGCAGAGGTATGACGACCACATTGTCTTGTTTGCGTCCCCCGTCGTGAGTCTCTTCAATTTTTTTCAATAGATCCTGATTCTGCATAATTAAACCTGTCCTATTTATTTATACTCAATATCACCGGCTGCTGTGAAGATTTTTTTCTGCCCGTTACTGAATCCGATCCTGCTGATAAGCAGGTCTATCACACCCTGATCTAATTCTCCGGTATTAAGAAAAGCAATACCCATATAATACAGTTCCTGAAGATCATCCTTGCGGACCCAGCGGCAAATGCCCCGGGACTTCAATTCTTTACCGGCAAAGGCAGCGGTTCCCGGAAGAAGGATTCTATAGAGAGATCCTTTCCCCAGGGCGATTGGATTTTCTGACATAAGCATAAAACCGTCATACGTAATATCAACGATCTTACCTACCTCGACCTTTGATTCTTCATCCAGACAATCCAGATAAATCATGAGGGTCCTTCGAGTTTCTCTGCGATTACTATTTGCCATGTATGGACTCCAGACAACTAATCAATTCAAGAGTACCTATCCTCTCAAATGATCATTGGTATGATTAACATTCTAACTCTCAAAATTGCGTGAGAAAAGGTAAATAAAAAAAAATCAGATCGAAAGTTCAATTCTGCCTGATAAACGGAGACCATTGATGAGACCTCCAAGACTGGCAAATCTGTTCCCTCTCTTATACAATCATCATATAAGAGACTTGGATTGATCAAATGAAGGCGGACAAGAATTGAAAAAAAAGTGGCTTCAACTCTTCACATGGATCTTTATCCTTTTGATTTTCACACTAGCCTGCTACTCCATCTACCGGGAATTGCATGCCTATAAACTCAAAGATATTCTGCATGAAATCAGACAGGTCCCACTGGGGAAAATCCTACTGGCCTTGGTTGCCACCTTTCTCTCCTATACGGCTCTCACCGGATATGATGTTCTCGGTGTCAAATATGCGGGAAAAAAATTACCTTACCGGCAGATAGCGGTCACATCTTATACCAGTTATTTTTTCAGTTACAATATTGGTCTTTCCGCTTTATCCGGAAGTGCCGTCCGTTACCGCTTTTATACGGCCCAGGGTCTTTCGGCAGTCGAGATTATGAAGGTCCTCGGATTTTGTCTTCTCACATTCTGGATTGGATTGATTGCATCTGCTTCGTTTTTTATGGTCTTCACTCCCGTTCAAATTCCCCAACTGGCACATCTTCCTTTTGGTTCAACCCGGCCGCTGGGAATTCTATTTATGTCCATTCTTGCTCTTTACCTTCTACTCGTGATGTTTAGAAGAAAACCTCTGATCATCAAGGGAGCCGAGTTCAACCTGCCCTCTGCGGCATTAGTCCCCTTACAGCTTTTCTACAGCCTGATTGACTGGGTCATGGCCGGTCTCGCCCTGTATATCCTCCTTCCCCAGTCTCTGCATATTTCTTTTCCGGAATTTCTGGGACTCTTTATCCTGGCTCAGGCTTTGTCAGTCCTAAGCAGTGTTCCAGGAGGTGTGGGTATCTTCGAATCTCTAATCCTCCTTTTCCTATCAGGAAAAGGTGAGACCAGTCAGCTCTTTTCTTCCCTCTTCCTGTACCGCCTGGTCTACTATCTCATCCCTCTCGCCTCAGGAATGCTGGGATTTCTGGGACATGAGATTGTAAGAGAAAAAGAAAAAACAACCAGGATTTTAGGGTCTCTGGGCCGATGGATGTCTGGTTATTTTCCTGTGATTCTCTCTATTATGACCTTCATCGGTGGTGGAATCCTGATTTTCTCCGGGACAACTCCCGCTCTGCCTGGAAGAATGGAATGGATTCGGGATGTCGTTCCTCTGCCCCTGGTGGAAGCCTCCCATTTCCTGGGAAGTCTCAGTGGTTTGATCCTGATGATTCTGGCTTTGGGTTTATTAAACCGGACCAGGGCTTCCTACTTTATGACCCTGGCTTTTTTTCTGGCGGGAAGCCTATTTTCTTTACTCAAAGGCTTGGATTTTGAGGAAGCGGCTGTATTATTTCTTTTTTTTCTACTTCTCCTGCCTTATAAGAAATTCTTTTACAGAAAAGCAAGGATTACAGCCGACAGCCTGACTTTATCCTGGTTTGTTCTGGTTTCCATCGTCCTGGTCTCCAGCGTCTATCTGGGTTTCTTTTCCTACCGGCATGTAGAGTACTCCCATGCCCTCTGGTGGAAATTCACCGTCCGCTCAGATGCCTCTCGTTTTCTGCGGGCCAGCCTGGGTGTAGTCATGACTCTATTAACAGCTTCTGTTTATATTCTCTTCCGTACAGGCACCAGCCATCCCGGGCAGACAGATCAGGAAGGAAAGAATCATATTGCGGAGATGATTGAGGCCTGGGGTGGTTCTGAAGCCTCTCTGGCATACCTTCCTGATAAATATTTTCTCTATTATCCTCCAGCTGTAGAACCTGTAAAACCATCGGGTTTTTTGATGTATGGGGTCAGTGGAAAAACCTGGATTGCCATGGGCGACCCTGTAGGTCCGGATGAAGTTGTCAGAGAATTGATCTGGAAGTTCCGCCAGGAAACTCATCATTTTGACAGCCGGGCTTTATTCTATGAAATTACACCACGCTATCTTCCCTATTATATAGAACTGGGTTTTTCTTTATTAAAGATTGGAGAGGATGCCATCGTCAATCTGGAGAAATTTACAATGCTGGGTCATGATAGAAGTTCAATGAGAAACACCCTAAACCGCTTGAACAGGGAAGGTTTGACCTTTGAAGTCCTGGAAAAAGACCAGACTGAGAGTGTATTGTCAGAATTGAAAACAATATCAGATGACTGGCTTGAAGATAAAAATGCCAGGGAGAAAGGCTTTTCCCTGGGGTATTTTAATGAGACCTATCTATGCCGGTTTCGAACGGCCCTCATCCGGGATTCATCGGGAAAAATATTAGCATTTTCCAATTTATGGGAATCTCCGGGTCAGAAACAGGTTTCCATAGATTTGATGCGCTATACCAGAAACACTCCTCCCGGACTCATGGATTACCTCTTCATCCGATTGATCCAATGGGCCCAGGAGTCGGGATATAAGACTTTTGATTTAGGAATGGCCCCTTTTTCAGGCTTACCCGACAAAACGCTGGCTCCCCTCTGGAACCGCCTGGGTTCTACCCTCTTCAAACATGGAGAGAATTTCTACAATTTTCAGGGATTGAGGCAGTACAAGGATAAGTTTGATCCCCATTGGGAACCCCGCTATATTGCGTTACAGGGTGGTCTGACCGTACCAAGAACTCTTCTGGATCTAACGTCCCTCATCAACGGCAGTCTTATGAAAGCTGTTAAAAAGTAGAATTAACTGCAGACATGAGAGGAACACGGCCCTATTCCCGGAACATTTCGACGACTTCTCCGGCTGTCTGGGAAGAGATCAACACCCGCAATAAGGCAGCGGATTGGGAGATCCTGGCAATTTCAGAAAGGACCTGCAGATGCATCCCCGATTGTTCCGGCGGAGCCAGAACAAGAAAAAACAGTTTCGACGGCTTGCCGTCCAAAGCCTCGAAATCGACTCCCATGGGGCTGATTCCCACAGCCAGAACCAGATCCTTGACCGCATCCGTCTTTGTGTGAGGAACCGCAATTCCCGCACCGAGACCCGTGCTGCCCTGACCTTCCCGAATCAGGAGGGCCGCATAAATAGATTCCAGGTCATCAATCTTGCCAGCCTCCTGCAGTTGGACCAGGAGTTCTCTCAAGATTTCATTCTTTGTAGTACCTATAAGCGGGACTTTAACACAATTTTCTGATATCAAATCAAGTATAGCCATGAGTTATTCCTTACACCAAAGATTCATACAAAGACCAGACCCTGTCTTCATTTTTAACAATCAACACTGAACAACCCACACTGCGCATGGCCCGTTCCACCTCATTATAGAACTCATCTCTCCGGCTCTGAATCCGGGATAATTCACCGATGATCAATAAATCGATGTCCAGTTCATCCACTTTATGCTTTATCTCAGAATTAATAGCCCCGCTGGTCTTGATCGTCTCGATGGCCAGCCCCTTCTTTCGGGCTAAATCTTTGACATGATTTAAATATCGTCCTGCATCTTCTTCAAGGTCTCTCTTATATTCTCTCTCTTCCGATTCGATAAATATACGGGAGCGCAGCAAATCGTTCAAGGCCCTGGTATTTACGACATACATGGCAGTGAGGGATGCACCTGTGCTTTTTGCAAGGCATACCGCATACTGAGCAGCTATTAAAGACTCTTCTGTTCCGTCTAAATAGACCATCAACTTTTCTATGGGTCCGGCCATTTCTCACTTCCTTATATTTATATGTTAGAACTTTCCTTTCTGTTTTCAAGCCTTTGTTTCACCATTTTCATCAAAATCAGCATATCCCGTTCATTTTCTTCGAGCCTGTTTACTATAAACTTGACACTTTCGGTCAGCTCGGGGATGGCGATTTTATCCAATGCATTGACTTTTCGAATCGTTTTCCGCACCTCATTGGCAAGGCGGATAATTGAAATTTTCAATTCTGCCAGACGGCCCATCAGTTCAAGAGCCTTTTTAAACTCCTCCAGACTGGAATCTATCCAGTAGCTCGTACCCAGAGGGGAATAATAGGGTCCATGTTCAACAAAGGAGGTTTCCACAACGGGGAGAGAAACACCCATGATCTTTCTTTTTGAAATATCGACCTTTGTTTCCATATTCACGGCGCTGGAAATGTTGAGAACTTTCCTTTTCCCCACGGCCAGTGCGGCGGCTTCCAGAGATTCATAGGCCTGGGCCAGGGACTTGTCTACCCGGTCCTGATAATCCACGGCCTGATCAACCAGATTCAAAAGCTCAATAACCAGGATGTTTCGTTTCTGATCCAGCAGTTCATAGCCTAAACGGGCAAATTTAAGCTCACTCTTCAGATTAAGGAGATTGGTTTTTGTCGGCGCTATGTTCTGACGCATCTGTTGATCCTATTCATGATCCCTTCTGTCGCTTATCCGATTGTAATAGGTTTCGAGCTCCTCTTCGGTGACACGATGGAGCTCCTCGGCAGGCAGAAGACTCAAGGCCTCCCAGCCTTTGTCCAGTGTTTCCTCTATGGTCCGGTTTTCATTTTTCCCCTGAGACACAAACTTCCTTTCAAAATTTTCACCAAATTCCATATATTGATGATCCAGGGGAGTCAGCTCCTCTTCACCGATGACGGAAGCCAGATTCCTCACATCCTTGACATAACTGTAGGCCGCAAAAAGCTGGCTGGCCAGGTGAGGATGATCGGCTCTGGTCATCCCCTCACCGATTCCATCCTTCATCAACCGGGACAGGGAAGGGAGTCCCGCAACGGGGGGATAAATTCCCCGTCCGTTCATCTCTCTTTCAAAAACAATCTGTCCTTCCGTGATATACCCGGAGAGGTCGGGGATAGGATGGGATATATCGTCATTAGGCATGGTTAGAATGGGCACCTGTGTGATGGAACCCTTAAATCCCTTGAGCATTCCTGACCGCTCATACAGTTCCGCCAGATCCGAATAGAGATAGCCGGGATAGCCCTTTCTGGAGGGGATTTCTCCTCTCAGTGTCGATATTTCCCGGAGGGACTCACAGTAGTTGGACATATCCGTCATGATGACCAGGACATGCAATCCCTCATTGAAGGCAAGATGCTCTGCCAGGGTCAAGGCGCTCCGGGGAGTGCTCAGCCTTTCGATGGAGGGATCATCCGCCAGGGAGAGAAAAAGGGCCACATTTGCCAGCACACCCGATTCTTCAAAGGAGTCGATAAAATAACGGGCCACATCGTGCTTGACCCCCATGGCGGCAAAGACAACGGCAAATTCGGTTTCTTCCCCCTTGATTCTGGCCTGACGGGCAATCTGAGCGGCCAGAATGTTGTGAGGCAGACCATTCCCGGAAAAAATAGGCAATTTCTGCCCCCGGATCAGGGTATTCATGCCGTCAATGACGGAAATCCCTGTCTGGATAAAATCTTTGGGATACTCCCGGGCCGTGGGATTGATGGGCTGCCCATTCACATCCAGCTGATGATCACCGACCGGTTCAGATCCTCCGTCCACAGCCCGGCCAAGGCCATTGAAAACCCTGCCTAACATGGATTTTGTGACATTCAGGGTATGGGGTTTTCCCAGAAACCGGACCCGGGTCTGGGGGAGATTCATCCCCGCAGTTCCCGAAAAGACCTGAACCACGACGACGTCGTCCGAGGTATCCAGGACCTGTCCCAGACGAAGGTTTCCATGGGAATCCACGCACTCGACGAGCTCCCGGAAGCCTACGGCATGGGTGTTTTTTATGAAAAGAAGAGGTCCGTCCAGCTTGTTGATTCCCGAGTATTCCCGGCCGGTCCTCAAACGTTCCTCTAGGATTTTGTTGTTATCACTCATAAATTGACCCCAGTTGATCCAGTCCCCGTTCCAGCCTTGCCTGGAGCCTGTCAAATTTTTCTATTTGTTCATTCTCAATGGTAAATTTCATCTTGATAACATCCTGCAGGGCCTTCATGCGCTTCAGTTTGACGATGGTGGCACCCCGTTTGATGGCATCACTCCCCCGGCGCCAGTAGATAAGAATGAGAGCGAGCATGCGCATCTGCTTTTCTGCGGTAGAATACCGGTCAATGACATCAAAAGCGTTCTGCTGGAGAAAGGCATTTTTAAAGACGCTGCAGACTTCGATGACAAAGCGCTGCGTATCCGGCAGGGCATCGGGACCGACCAGCTTGACCACCTGGAGCAGGCGAACCTCTTTCTGCAGCAGGTCCATCATCTCCCGGCGGTCTTCCGCCCATTGCGGTCCCACCCGTTCTTCCCACCAGGGAATGATATCATCAAGATATTCACTGTAGCTTTCGAGCCAGGAAATGGCCGGATAATGGCGTGCATTGGCCAGCTGACGATCCAGCCCCCAGAAACAGCGGACAAAGCGTTTTGTATGCTGTGTGACAGGTTCGGAAAAATCTCCTCCCGGAGGAGAAACGGCACCAATGATGGAAACCGACCCGATGTCGCCGCTCAAACACTTCATATACCCGGCCCGTTCATAGAATTCCGCAATTCTCGTCGGAAGATAGGCTGGAAAGCCCTCTTCTGCGGGCATTTCCTCCATGCGTCCCGAAAGTTCACGCAGGGCTTCTGCCCAGCGTGAGGTGGAGTCGGCCATGATGGCGACATGATAACCCTGATCCCTGTAATACTCGGCGATGGTCACACCGGTATAGATGCTCGCTTCCCGGGCAGACACAGGCATATTGGAGGTGTTGGCAATGAGGATGGTCCGGTTCATCAGACTCTCTCCGGTTTTCGGGTCCACCAGCTTGGGAAATTCCGTCAGAACGTCGGTCATCTCGTTTCCCCGTTCACCGCAGCCGATATAGACAATGATATCCGCATCACACCATTTGGCGATGGCATGCTGGGTCATGGTTTTCCCCGTACCGAAGCCTCCAGGAATGGCCACGGTGCCCCCCTTGGCCAGAGGAAAGAGAGTATCAATGATCCTTTGACCCGTAATAAGGGGCTGAAGAAGGGGCTGACGTTCGGCGGTGGGCCTGGGTTTTCGTATGGGCCATTTATGAAACAGGGAAATCTCTTTCTCCCCGGCGCTGGTCATGACTTTGGCGATGACCCTATCCACCGTGTAGTTTCCCGGTTCAATGATCCATTGGAGGTTTCCCGAAATACCCGGGGGAAGCAGTATCTTCTGCATGATCCGCTCCGTCTCCTGGACGGTCCCCAGGATCATTCCCTGGGTCATTTCGAGACCCGGGGCTAATTCAGGGTGGGGCTTAAACTCCCAGAGTTTCTCCCGGTTCAAGGAGGGAACATTGATCCCCCTCTTAATGTACTCTTTGGAGATTTTGTATATTTCTTCCAGGGGCCGCTGAATTCCATCGTAAATGGTGCCGATCAGACCCGGTCCAAGTTCAACACTCATGGGGAGCCCCGAGCCGTAGATATTGTCTCCCGGTGCCAACCCGGTGGTATCTTCATAAACCTGAATGACCGCGGTGTGGCCGATCAACTTGCTCACCTCACCGACGATGCGGGCCTCTCCGACATTGACCATTTCGAGCATGACAGCATCAGTGATACCCTTAGCTTCTATGACCGGTCCGTTGACCCGTCTGACTGTACCGATAATCCTTTCCGTCATATTAATTCCTATCCTGCAGAAGTTCACCGGCTATAATGCCTCGGATATGGTGATCATATCTCTGAAGCCTTGCTTCAACACGGTTATCGTAGACGAGCCGTCCCGTCTGATCCTTCAAAAGGAGATCCACCTCATTCATCAGCTCATCCTTAACACAGGAAATAGAGACATCCTTTCCGATAAGGTCTGCCACAGCTTGTTCAGCCTTCTTCAAGACCAGGGCTGTCAGAACAGCTAAAGTACCGGCTGAAGCATGGATGATAATATGATCTGCTCCCAGTCCGATGGCTCCCTCTACGATCCAGCCCGTCAAAACTTCTGTATAGCGGGGAGACTCTGAGAGATTGGAAAACTGACGGCGAACATCCTTGAGAATCTGTGAATTCAGGCGTTCTTCCCTTTTAAAGGCTCTACGCCGCAGCTCAACAGCCAGGGAAGAGTCTCCGGACTTACGGATCTGTGCCGCCTGTTTTTCCCCTTTCACCCTGGATTCTTCAATCAGACGGGTCTTGAGCACTTGGACAGAAGCCAGTTTTGAAGCATTATTTTTCTGAGCTTCCGCCTTAAGCTGTTCGGCCTCTTTCCTTGCCTCCCCGCTTATTCCACTCAACAGATCTGGGCTGTCATTCATAACTTTATTCCAATGGCGGCATTCACCATTTCCCGTAATCCCGGTTTTCCCTCGATTCTTCCATTCCTGTCGGGAATCTCTACAATCAGAGGAAACTGCATGGTAAACATGTATTGATCGACCTGATGCCGTATCAGATCGGCGATTCTTTCACAAATAATGATGATACCGATCTCCCGGTCTTCCAGTGCATCAGAAAAGGCCTGAACAGCTTCTTCTTCGTTAACGACCATCCTGCCCCGGACTCCGACCATTTCAAAACCGAGAACAGTATCTTCATCTCCAATGATAGTGTACTTCATAGCAATCCTGTGTTTTTTAAATCTTTCCCAGAATCATCAAAGCCGTAATAAATCCAAAGACGACAAGACCTTCTGCCAGGGCAATGAAGATCAGAGCCTGTCCGGCAATCTCCGGTTTTTCACCAATGGCACCCATGGCGGCCGCACCGACACTGCTGATGGCAATGCCCGCACCGATAGCACCCATTCCAAAGGCAATAGCCGCGGCAATAAGACCGAACTTCTGGACCTCCGGCGCCACTGTTGGAACCGTTGCCGCCTCGGCAGTCTGTGCAAAAACGCCACTCACCGAAAGCAGGAACAGGATGGCCATGATGACCAGCATAAACATCATCCTCAGAGAAACCAGCCGCTTAAATTTTGACTGTGCATTCATATAATATCCTCCTATACGCGGTTTCTAATCGAAACGGGACTGTATGCCCGGCCGGAACCACTAAAATACTTTGAAAAAAATTCATAATAATTGAGACGCAGGGATTGTATTCCCGCCGAGAGGCCTTCAAGGGCTATGACAAGAATATTACCAGCTAACAATATTAAATAGGACCAGACAGTATATTCACCCCCCGGTCCGTCGGCCATATGGGCCATCTGAAAAAAGGCAATCATCAGACTGACATGAGCAATGCCCAGGCCGGCCACCCTCATAAAGGAGAGAGTGTTGGCCAGATATCCTGAAAAGACCTCAAGAAGCTCAACAATCCATTCCATCAGCATGGTTAGAATGAAGCTGACACTGATTTCCTGCACCTTGTGACCGGCTTTCCTGTCCAGAAAGAGCTGGACAGGTTCCTTGCTTAAAAGCAGCAGAGAGGGAATCCCAAAACCGATCAGTAAAAATGTCTGCCCGGGAAGAGTCTTATAGAGATGATGAACAAAATAAAATCCAGTATAGACTCCGGCCCCGTACATCCACCCCCCTGTGATGCCTGCCTTGTCAAAGAACAACTTCATCCAATTTTTCTTCCTGACAAGATTGATCCAGTTCAGAATCAGACCGGTTCCCAGCACGGCAATACCAAAATAAATTGTGATCAGCAGGATGTCGTAAATACTTTGTACCCCTATGTTTCCACTGGGATGACCCGCAATGATGGCATGATAGTTGAACCACAGGGGGGGGAACAGGGGATGACCGAAATAGGACCCGAAGAGCACACCTGCCACAATAGCCGACAAGCCGCAGTAGAGTATGAGGACCGAGAGTTTCTTTTTAGAATCACTGGATTTTCTGAATATATATTTTCCGAGGAAACCCAGCAGCACCAGAACCAGGCCATGCCCGGCATCACCGAACATGAGTCCGAACATCATCAGATAAAGTACAGCCACAAAGGGTGTCGGATCGATCGACCCATATTCGGGAAGAGAAAAATTCTTCACAAGCATCTCAAAGGGTTTCAAAAATCCTGGATTTTTCAGCTGAACAGGGACGGTGACCCGGCCTTTTGTTTCTTTTGTAATCTCCCCGGGTTCATGCCATTCAAGAAAGCAGCGCCTTTGGGCAGCCTGATACAAGACCAGCTCCAGAGGAGCCTTGAGCTCTGTGGGCAGCCAGCCGGAGAAAAGAACGGTACGATCCGTCGCCGAAAAAAAGGACTGAATGCGGTAAAAGAGTTCATTGATTCGGAGGAGGGACCAGCTGGTTTGAAACCACTCCCGCCGGTCATCGATAAAAGCCTGATATTGATTGTGCAGAGAAGCCTGCTGCTCCTTTAAAATCACTATCTGATTCTGGATATCCGAGAGGGCATTCTCCTTGACATTCTGCTCTGGAGAACTGGCCAGGGGTATTTCACCCTCCATCCAGCCGCTGGCATCAAGAAGACGCAGGATCTGTTTTTCATCTTTCTTCAGGGAAATGACCAGCATGGACGTCTTGTCAGAGGATGTCCCTGTAATCAGGGAAACAGAAGGATACGCTTTCAGGTCTTTTTCAAACTGAGAAACCCCGACAGAGAGCATGGTTCCTGTCTGAATGGTGAGAAAGGAGTATTCTGAACTCTTCCGTAAGCCCTGGGCTGTAATGGATTCGCTGCTTCCATACATTGAAAGCTGACGGATCATATCCTCAAATTTGTGGATTTCCTGCTGTACCAGCCGCTGTTCTTCTTTTATTTCCTGAGACCGGGAAGAAATTTCGGAGAGTTTTTTTTCAATTTCGTCCAGATTTAACAGATTTAAATCCTGCAGATTCAAATTCTGCAGATTATCCAGTACCGGAAGAACTTCCTGAGACCCTCCGGAACTGCCCGATCCCATGATCATCTCGATCCGCCGTCTGTTTTCAATGATCCGGGCCGATGAAACAGAGGCCTGTACCGACCGGATACGGGCATCACTTCCACCGCTCAATTCACTGACCCGGACAAAATCAAGAGCTCCCAGCTGAAGCAGTGCTTTTGTGACGGCATCCGAATCCTTTTTGAGAACAACCGCGGTTAAATGTGTCATGCTGGAAGTAAACATCATAATCAGCTCTTCATCCTGTCTTCCGGCAAACCATAATTCTTCCCATTGAGGATGGAAACCAGCCGGTGAATATCATGTTTTTTTATAATGAAATAACTCATCATAATTCCAATAGAAAAAGGATCTCCTAGAAGGAGTTTCTTCACTTCCCCTTTCAGGATTTCTTCGAGGATGGATTCAACCATTTCCATCCGTTTATAGATATCCGTCTGGGATGATGATGCCAGTGCGGAGGCACTCCCATACCCGGAACCTAACAGGGCAGGAAGTAATTCGGCTTCTCCTGAAGAAGAGTAAAGGGCATAAAGTTTATCCGGTTTCAACCTGTGGCCGCCGGCAATAATATACTTCTGCATCTGCAAAGCTGAAAAATGATAAAAAAATTTGAACCTGATAATCCGGGTGATGTTCTCAAGGTCAATCTCTACACCGACAAGTCTCAGAACAATGTCCCTGTCTTTTACAGTCAATTTTTCGCATTGCCTCAACAGATTATTGTAAAACAGCAGATCGAGATCCATCTCTAAGGGAAACATGGTCTGGTCCGTTCTGATCTCGTCCAGATTGTTTTTGACAATATCCACAAAGGAAGTGGCCTTTAAAGAATCAAGGAGTAGTGAATCTTCACCGGCAGCAAGGACCGCATCTTTATCATAGGAATATAGAACCGGCTCCCTGAGAATATAACCCGAGGCATATGAAATATCCCGCTTGCGTATCCAGCGGTCAAACCAGAGCCTGAAAACATTTTTGAAATTTTCAATTTCATATTGCATTAAAAGGGCATCTACAAATTCCTGTAAATCTGTATCTACATAGCGGTGAATCTCCTGATAAAGAGCCATTTCCGCCCTCATCAGTTCGAGTTCACTCATTTTCAGATCACCCGTTCTGGCATAGACGGCTTCTACAGAAGCAAAAGTGGTCTCCTTCAGGAGCAGCATGGCTTCCCCCAGATTCTGACTCTTGATCAATCGTGTAAAAACTTCATCACCCAAAACCAGACTCAGCCGGGTTTTTAACTTGGCATTGATAAAGGCATATCGTTTAATAGGGCTTGCCACGGTTATTCATCCCGCAGGTATTCAGGAGTACATATATAATCAACAATCTTATCGATGACTCCGGCGATTTTATCCTTCTTCTGAAGAAAGAATGCCTCATCCTCCTGTTCCGCCTCAGACAAAGTCTTGTTTCTGGTCTCTTCAACTTGTTTTCGGGCTTCCTCAATGATGTCTTTAATGGTGGAGGTTGACTGTTCTCTAGTGCGGATATTTATCTCTTCAATCTCTTTATCTGTATTCTTCTGCAGAGTCAGGATTTCAGATCTGGTCTTCTCAAGAAGGTTTCTGGCTTGATCCTCGGCTTCAAATACCTGATTCACTATTTCATTCACGTTGTATCACCTGCTCCACTTTGTCTTCATATTAAATCCTCCCGGCTGGGAAGGCAAATATTTTTTCCCAAAAGATGTAAATTGTCATATAAAAGCCAAAGCCATCACAAGTGTCTGTATTTTCAATTCTGATTAATCTTGTCGAACCATTTTATAACCAGCTCCACTTTATCTTTGCTGATGATAAACTGATACTGATTTAGGGATGATGACATTGCGTAATACTCATCCTCATAATCGTAGATATAAACAGATATGTTTTCCTGTTGATCTCTCTTTAATGTTAAAGCCAATATCATTGCCTGTTCAGGCTTTTTTTCTGCATACCCGTCAACAGTCATAGACATGAGATTTACATAAAGAGATATATAATCTTCCTGAGGAATCTCTTTCTCATCCGAGTAGAAAACTTCCCTGTCATCTTTATATTTTCGTTGAAGAATCTGTTTTACATCTCCCTGTACCATTTCTATCTGCTCCACATCATCAGAGCTAACGCTCAAAGGAGCAAAAAATATCATTTTATCAAGATCGATTTCATATAGAGAGTTTGCCCTGGTTTCAAAAATCTCCTTTTCTCCCTCGATGTAAATATAGGACATCCCGGTTTCTTCAAACCTTTTCCCAAGATTGAATGTCTGTTTTATTCCTGTTGATTCTGTCAGTGATATGGATAATTCCGGTGAATCCAATCCGAATTTTCTGGAATTCTCATCAGTTAATAAGTGAACGTCATTCATTGTTAGTCTATGAATCATACTCAGTGATTCATTGACATATTCCGAATCAGCAGTCATTTGTATCGGGTTAATAATCAACCATCCCCTATCCGGGATTTTATTCAGCAGAATCGTTTCTGCTCCTTCTCTTGCAATACGTATCTCATCAATGAGGTACTCGGTTGTTACCGATATATTTCTATCTCTGAAATCAAGAACTGTACCTGTAAGAGTTTTCACAAAAGCACT
>NZ_JAQIBL010000349.1 GCF_027859075.1 Oceanispirochaeta sp.
CCGGTGAAGACGGCTTCTTATTAGAAGTCAGATATTAACCTTCCAGAATACATTCTGTGGGGCAAACATCTGCACAGGCACCGCAGCTTGTACAAAGATCGGCATCGATGATTCTGGCGTCATCTTTTTCGCTGATTGCATCTACAGGGCATTCGCCTTCACAAGCGCCGCAGTTAACGCAGTCTTCAGCATTAATTACATAGGCCATGGGATTCCTCCATAACAAATTGGTTATTTTTTCCTGTATAAAATATATTATTAAGTAAGGAAGATCAACATATTAAAGAGATTTGGCAATATATTTCTTCATATGTATATGAGGAATCCCTGCTTCATCAAAGATTCCACCTTCCTGAACATAGCCTCTGCGTTGATAAAAGCCCTGAGCGTGGGTCTGGGCATTCAGGTGAACCCAGTCCATTGGAAGGGTGAGAGCTTGATTTTCCAGTTTATCCATCATTAGAGCACCGATGTTGTTTCCCCTATATTCATGAATCACCGCAACGCGTCCTATATGGCCCTCAAGACTCATACGTGCAGTTCCTACGGCTTTAAATCCCGCAAAGGCTAGAACATGAATCATTTGAGGATCTTTTCCATCCCTTTCGAGATCAATAGGCACATGCTGTTCCACAACAAATACCCTGGTTCTTACATCCTGTATGAATTCTGAATCAGAATCCCAGGCAGCCATTCGAGTTTCAATATCTTTCCTCTTCATGGAATCAGGATAGGCCATATTCAAATCTGATTCAATAATACTCATTGACGAATAAGAAGCGCACCCTTAGTATGTGTACAGTGGTATTCTACTAGTAGAATTTCTACATCCCTATCCTGAATGAATTTAAACAATATTACAGGAAAAAAATCACTTGCTGTATATGAATACAATGGAGGCGTCAATTGGAACCCACAATAATGAAACAACTGCAGAAAGTTGTTCAAACTTTCCCGAATCAGAGTGTCCAGCTCAGTAAGGATACGGACGGAGTCTATCAGCCGACGGATTATAAAACTTTCTATAAAGAAGTTCAGTTCTGTGCAGCTGGTCTCCAGTCGATCGGAATCAAAAGGGGAGACACTGTCGGCATCATTGCAGACAACAGAAAAGAATGGCTTATATGTGACATGGGACTCCTTTCTCTGGGAGCCAATGATGCTCCCCGGGGCTGTGATATCTCATCAAAGATACTGGCTCATATCGTGAGTATTCCAGGCTGCAAGACTGTCATACTTGAAAACAATCTCCAGCTTGAAAAATTACTGGAGGTTCAGAGTGATCTTCCCGCCTTAAAGCAAATCGTGATGATTGAACCGGCTGATGCTGAAACGGTCGCCCAGGCTGGTCATTTCAAAATTTTTAATTATACCGATTTGATGAAAACGGGTGATGAAAAAATCTCTGCTCAACCTGATTTGATTGAAAATGAGATAGCTCAGGGACAGGAAGAAGATATTGCTACCATTATTTTTACATCCGGTACCACGGGGATTCCCAAAGGTGTCATGTTGACGAACAAGAATTATATCTATCAGTCAGAAGCCATGCTTCACTATATTCCTGTTTCAGAAAAGGATACATGGCTGACCATTTTACCTGTATGGCACTCCTTTGAAAGGATCATTCAATATGTCTCCTCCTTAAACGGAGCCTGCCTGGCTTATTCAAAACCCATAGGTAAAACACTGCTCCAGGACCTTCAGTCCGTTAATCCGACACTCATGACAGCCGTTCCCCGCTTGTGGGGCGCTCTGTACGCAGGAGTACTCAGAAATATAAAATCCAAGGGTGTTAAGGCGGAAAAGCTGTTCAAGTTTTTTCTGAAAAAGGCAATCAAAGACGAGCATTACTGCTGTATCCTTCAGGATCGCTATCCCGACTATACAGGGCATAATAAGATGCTTCAGAAATGTGGTGCCGCGCTGGGCAGGATTCATACCGCCCCCCTGAGAGCTCTGGGAGATAAAATACTATTCTCTAAGATCACGGGTAAGATGTTTTCCAAGCTGCGGGCCGGAATATCCGGAGGGGGAGCCCTTCAGCGGGATGTGGATAATTTTTTCGGTGGTATAGGAGTCAAAATTCTGGAAGGCTATGGCCTCACAGAATCGGGACCCGTCATTTCTGTCCGGGAAGAGTCACACCCTGTGGTGAACACCGTAGGACCAGCCTTTATCGGGACTGAAATCAAGGCTCTGGATAACGATGGAAAAGAAGTCAAACCCGGCGAACGAGGTGTCCTTTATGTCCGTGGTCCCCAAATTATGAAAGGCTACTATGGAAATCAGGAATTGACAGATACGATTTTGGCAAAGGACGGATGGCTGAATACGGGTGATATAGCCGTTATTTCATTGAATAATGAAATAACACTTGTAGGCCGAGCCAAAGATACGATCGTTCTTTTAGGCGGAGAAAATGTAGAACCCGTTCCTCTGGAATCTAAAATCAAGGAATCTCCCTATATCGATAATGTCGTCATTCTGGGTCAGGACAAAAAATACCTTTCAGCCATAGTCGTTCCCGAGTTTGATAATTTGGAAGATTACGCCAAAAAGAATAATATCATGTATGAAGATAGAGCCCTCCTGGGTGACGTTCCTGAAATAAGGGAACTGATCAATCAGGAAATAGCCGATTTAGTCTCTCCTGCCCATGGTTTCTCCAGCTTTGAAAGAATCTATCAGTTCAGTATACTGCAGAATAATTTTGAAGTGGGGAGAGAACTCTCAGCAAAGATGGAACTTCTGCGTCCGAAGATTTATGATCTATACAAGACGGAGATTGATGATCTACTGAATCGCTGATTTCGTTAATTCCCTCGGGGACATTTTTATGACCCGAGGCAACAGGAGTAAAACATGACTTTGGTAGCCGTAATTCTAGCGGATGGTCTTGAAGAAGTGGAAGCCATTACCCCCATTGATTTTATGCGAAGGGCCGGTATACAGGTTGTTACTGTGGGGCTGGATAAAATAATGATAGAAGGATCACACGGAATCACTCTCAAGGCCGATATCGAACTGAAGGATTTTCCAGAAAGTGCTGATGCAATCCTCATACCAGGTGGCATGCCCGGTTCCGCTCATATCGGGGCAAACAAGCGTGTTCTGGGTCTTGCTCGAAGCTTTCATGATCAGGGAAAGCTGGTCGCCGCCATCTGTGCGGCACCAGCACTGGTATTGGGAGGGGCGGGTGTCCTCAAGGACAAACGCTATACTTGTTATCCAGGTTTTGAAGATAAAGCCGGACCCTTCGGCAGGTACACCACTGAACGGGTTGTCAGAGATGAGAACATCATTACAGCCTGCGGTGTGGGGGCGGCGGCAGAGTTTGCCGGAATGATTATCAGTTTCCTGTGTGGACAGGAAATAGCCAATGATGTCATGAAAGCCACACTTCAGATAGGATATTAATCCTGTAGACAAAAGGATTCAAATGAAAAAAATGACTCTTATACTGGAGGGACACCTGATCGATTCAGGAATCCTTTCCAATGTATTGAATTTTATAGTTGGAGAGAATCTGGATTACCACATTGATAAGATCGATGTGGGTAAAACAAGAGTAGAAACCACTCGTGCGGAAATAACAATTTACGCCGAAAATGATAAATCTCTGGAACTTGTTTTATCCAAGGTCTCACCACTGGGAGCCTATGAGAAGGGGGGAGTCAACGCGGTTTTTGAATACTCCTCCAAGGATGCCCATGCCCCTGAAGGATTCTATTCCTCCACGAATCACAGGACGGAAGTCTATGCCGACTCAAAGTGGAATGCCGTTTCACAACAGCGAATGGATGCGGTTGTGATCAAAACACCGGAAGGTTTCGTGTGTACAAAAATAAGAGACATCAAAAAAGGGGACCCTATTCTCTGCGGAAGTGAATCAGTCCGGGTGTATCCGCCGGCTGCTGAAAAAAAAGATGATGGATTTGCCTTTATGACCAACGAGGTCTCTTCGGAAAGAAGCTATGATATCACCGTGGATACCATAGCCCATGAGCTCAGGCAGATAAGGGCCGACGGGGGAAGATGCATCGTCGTCTGTGGCCCGGTTGTTATTCACACCGGGGGAGCTCCTGCTCTCTCGGCGATGATCCGGGAAGGTTTTATTCAAGGATTCCTAGGCGGGAATGCCGTGGCGGTCCATGATCTCGAATCCTTTTATTACGGAACGTCTCTGGGAGTGGATATGAAGAGCGGAAAACCAACTCATGGTGGGCACAATCATCATATGAGGGCCATAAACCGGATCAACGGTTTTGGTTCTATAAAGGCGGCTATCCAGGCAGGTGATCTGAACAACGGGTTGATGTATCAGATTGAAAAGTCGGGTATTCCCTATTGTCTGGCAGGTTCCATCCGGGATGACGGCCCTCTTCCTGAAACCGTTAATGACATGATTGAGGCTCAGGCACAATACTCACAGATAATAAAGGGAGCGGATATGATACTGATGCTCTCTTCCATGCTTCATTCCATTGGAACGGGCAATATGACTCCCTCTTGGGTCAAGACGGTGTGTATTGACATCAACCCGGCGGTGGTGACCAAACTGGCAGACCGCGGTACTGGCCAGGCTATTGGCATTGTCAGTGATGTCGGCCTTTTTCTGAATGCTCTGGCAGTTCGCCTGGAGCTTGATCTTTCGTAAAAAAAACAGAGCTGAGAAATTGTCCCGGCTCTGCTATATTATCTTCTGATGCTTTTGGATAAATCCTGTCAGGCCCTGGCGATAATGCCTTTCAAGGCAGGATTCTTTTCAAGATTCCCCGGGAGTGCACGCTCTCTGGCTTTGTTCTTGTATTCCTTGCTCTGAAAGTAGTACTCATAGCTGGTGTGAACATCATAGGTTCCGTCCATCAGGGCGTAGGTATCTTCTGTCATGACCAGTTCTTCATCCGTGGGGATTACATACACTTTGATGGGAGAATCATCCGCGGAAATACAGGTTTCACAGTTCCTGGACACAGAAATCTTGTTCTTCTTCTCATCCAGGATGATTCCCATATTTTCCAGACCTTTCAGAGATTTCAGTCTGTAGGATGGATTCATTTCTCCCACACCGGCAGTAAAAACGATCGCGTCAACCTGGCCCAATGCGGCATAATAGGAGCCAATGTATTTTTTAATTCTGTAGGCTTCCATATCCTGAGCAAGGGTACAGATGACATCGCCCTTTTCGACTCCGGTCTGTACGTCTCTTCTATCGACAAATCCTTTGGTTATACCCAGAACACCGCTTTTCTTGTTGAGGGTTGCATCCATTTCCTTTGAGTTCATACCGGTTTCATTCATCATGTATGTCACTATGGCGGGGTCAATATCTCCGCTTCTGGTACCCATCATCAGTCCTTCCAGAGGTGTCATTCCCATTGAGGTATCAAAGGATTTTCCATCTTTTACGGCGCACATTGAGGCCCCATTCCCGATATGGGCAATGATGACATTGGTTTTAGAAGGGTCCTTACCCAAAAGAACTGAGGCTCTTTTTGCGGTATACAGGTAGGAAGTTCCGTGAAAACCATAGCGTCTTACATTGTTCTTTTCATACCAGTCGTAGGGAAGGGCATACATAAAGGAGAGAGAGGGCATGGTCTGATGCCAGGCTGTATCCATTATGGCACAGTGGGGAACATCAGGGAGAACCTGCATGGCTCCTCTGATTCCCTGAATGTTTGCCGGGTTATGAAGAGGGGCCAGGTGATTCAGCTGCTCAAATGCCTTAAGGACACTTTCATCAACAATGACTGATTTTTTAAAGGCTTCTCCACCATGGACAACACGGTGACCTACAGCCTTAATTTCACTCATATCGGCAATGCATCCGTTTTTTTTATCCAGGATTGTATCGATGATCCAGGATACGGCTTCCTTATGGCTGGGACATGCTTTTTTTTCTTCAAACTCGGATTTACCAAGGGGTTTGTGTTCAATATTAGAGATTTCTTCTCCGATTCTTTCAATCATGCCCACACCCAGCACTTCTTTTTTATCCCAATCGTAAACCTGAAATTTTGCGGAAGAACTTCCGCAGTTCAGTGTTAAAATAACCATTCTATCCTCCAGATCTGTTTAATTATAATGATTCCAATATATTGATAGCCCTAAAGAGGGCTTTTAAATTGAAATTTTATATACATTTTACAGTTTGCCGTGGATTATTCAATAGATCTGAAGAAATAGTCTGAACAAAGCCAGTAATTTTTTATCCTAAACTTTTTGCAAAGACTTTCAAAAATATTTCATACATCTTTACTAATGGTTTCAAAATAAGAAGATTCATGGATTTAAGGAATCAAACTATCGTAAAAAATAATACTTTGAGATTAAACCATACCAGTGTATAATGTGCAGGTGATACAGGATAATCTGCAAAAAATTGAGCCCTTGTCCTTCTCGTTTAATGGGGAAGGAAATGAGAAAATACACGCCCTGAAATGGCTTCCTTCACCTGAAAACATTAAAGCAATACTCATTATAAATCATGGAATGGCAGAACATATAAGTCGTTATGATTCTTTTGCCTCCTTTATGGCTGAAAAAGGGTTTGCCGTTTATGGTGAAGATCACCGGGGACACGGTGACACGGCAGGGTCTGTTGATAATCTGGGGTATTTTGCCGATGAAAAGGGTTGGATGAAGGTGATTGGCGATATTCGTACCCTTTACCTCCTCGCCTTGGATGAGCAGAAAAATCTTCCTGTTTTTATGTTGGGTCACAGTATGGGGTCTTTTCTGACCCGTCATTATCTCAGTTTATACGGCTCGGAGATAACTGCAGCTGTCATCTCGGGAACGGGTTTTCAATCTTCCTTGTTGTTATCTATTGCTAAAATACTCTCAACCCTGGAATCTGCAGTAAAGGGTAAGCGCCACAGAAGTAAAATGCTGGATACTTTAAGCTTTGGTTCAAACAATAAGTCCTTTGATTTTGACGGAGCTCACGGTTTTGAATGGTTGTCCCGGGATTCTGATCAGACTCGAAAATATGTGGAAGACCCCTATTGCGGTTTCATCTGCACCAGTGGTTTTTTTTCCGATCTTGCTGATGGTTTGAAAATTATTAATAAAAAGAGCTGTTATGCGGCAACCCCGGATAATCTGCCTCTGCTCCTGTATTCAGGAAAAGATGATCCTGTGGGGAACTTCGGGAAGGTTGTAGAAAGTGTTGCATCTTCTTACAGAAAAAATGGAAATAATGAGATAACAGTCATGCTCAAGGATGATATGAGGCATGAGTGCCTGGATGAACTCGGATGTGAAGATTGTTATCAGGAAATATATAAATGGATGACAGCCCGCCTTAGTGGCTGAAAGAGCAAAGTACAAGGAGATATGTTTCATAAAGGAGATTTGAAGCATAGTCACAAAGGAGTTGAGGCTGTCACCAATCAGGGGCAGCCTCTTTTTTTTGAAGCAACAGTGCCTATTGTTCCGTTTTATGGGTATGTTTTTCATTTTTATACTCCTGACACTGATCAGTACTTCCCTCTATTCGGAGCAGATGCTCAGGGAGACCTGGGAATACGGTTCTGATAACAAAATCCTTTACCGAATTTCCAATGAAAAAACTTTGGCCGAGGCCACGGCTCTGACAGATCCTGAGGGTGTCTGGAGTCCCGGCCCCTTCATCCTGGACAGCCGATTCTTTCAATTAGGATCTTTTGCACCATCAGGACTCTGGAAGTTTACATCCCTGACTTCTTTAATCAGCAACACCACTCTACGCCAGAAGCATGGTCTTGTAGCGGACAGGAGCAGCAACTCTTTTCTGGAATCCTCAGCGGCGGCCCTCCTTTTTCCCTGCCACGGAGGTCTTATGGTTCAAAGAGATGAAATGAGCATACAATCTGCTGTATGGCAGGAACTCTATCTGAATCCCTATAACCCCCTGACCCTGGGTATTTCCCTGGGTCTACCGGAAGCATCAGACGATTCAGAAGAGAAGGATGATTCCTGGTTTAATGACGGAGGACCTGAGGATGTTCACCCTGTTTATCATGGTGCTGCAGATCTTAAGCATGAAGGCAGGCGTTCCCGTGTTCATATTCAGGGAGGAGGATCGTTTTCAGAATACAGAATTCCGGGATACTCCCTTCTTCCGGTGTATTCCCTCATTGAAAAATCCTGGGATTTTACCAGCAGGTACTGGATCAATTCGGCTCATTGGGTCAACCGAGACCTTGAGGTTCCGCTTTGGGAACGCTACTGGGAGAACAGGATCAATGTGCTTCCTGATATTGATTTCCAGATTTCCGGAATATTTTACCAAGGATATAAGTGGGACGAATCCCGGTCTTTTCTTGGTTTTTCCCTCCAGGGAGAGAGGACCTTCGATCCTGGTGGCATCCGACTGGGATATGCTCTGGATACGGTACCCGAAGAGGGCGGTATGATGAGAACCAGTGAATACAGCATAAAATTGAGTAGAAGAAGACCTGTCTGGAGTGCTTCCCTGGAAGGCAGACTCCGTGGTAATGCTCAGAGGGTCCTGGAGTGGTCAATAGGACCAGAATTGAAACGATTCAGACAAGGGAGATACAGCCGTCTATTCTGTCCTGTAAAAGCCGAACCGGGAATCCTGACAGTCTCTCCGCAAGGGGAGGAATCCCTGAGAATCGGATCATTCAGACTGACGGGAAAAGGAGGGTATGAGTTTCGGAACCCTTCTCAGAAAGGCTTCAGCGAGGAGTCGCTGATAATGAGGCTGCAGCTTGAATGGAGTCGGTGATGAAGGGCGAGCTGAATGATGATAATTCAGGAATTCTGGGATTCCCAGAGAATCCGGGTCAATGATTGTTTTCCAAGACTGTCCTGACCGATTTCCCAGACAAAAAAACCTCCCAGACTCAACTCCTCTGCTATCTCAGTTTTCTTCTGTACAGTTTCGGGGCCGTTGAAGTAATACCCCTCTGCCTCATCTTCGTGGGGGAGGACCGGGTTCTGTCTGATAATTTCTCTGTAGGATTGAGCCTTCTTCCAGTAATCCGGAGAGTAGCCGTCAAAGATTCTCCCGTAAAAGGGAATTCCCATAATCAGTTTTTCCGGTGGAATCTCATAACGGGCCATCATGTATTCCAAAGCCTCTCTAGTGCTTTCGGCTGTAGAATGACGCCCAAAAAAATCATATGTCATCAAATGAATCTTATCGGGCAGTGAATAAGCCTCTGCCGGAAGAGGGTGAAAACGGCTGGCTGCGATGGTCAGTTTTTTTCCTTTTGAATCACAGAGGCTTCTCAAATCTCCTAAAAGGCTTGAATAAAACTCCTTTTCCTGATCATTTCCTGGAAACTCCCAGTCAAGATCCAGTCCGGACAAGCCAAAGGAATCCATTATTTCTTCCAGACCTTCTAAAAACTCCGATCTTTTCAGATCATCTCTCAGGAGAGGAATGAAATCACTGGAAGACCCGCTGATACAGAGATTCATTGCGGGACCTTTAGAATTTACAAGGCGTTGAAGGTATGTTAAATGGTCCCTGTTTTCAAGAGAAAGAAGGGGTTCTCCCTTCTCTGGTATTCTAAGAGAAAAGAAATAAACTTCATCAAAATGCTTAAGAATCAATTCACCTCTGCTGAAACTGTAATCTATTGGAAGAACCTCCGTGTCATTTGTCCCGTTTTCCGATCCATAGGGATGCATTTTGTACCATGCTGTTCTCCCGGAAATATCCTGGGGAAATAACTGCTTCATTCTATAGGAGGGAAGGTAGGTTCCGAGGTTTCTCGGGGACTGTGCATAAACATGCTGTATCATCATAAAATGAGAAAGAATAATGAAAGTATAAAAAAGTTTAGTCATTGATTTCATGAAGACTCCCTCAAATCTGGTGGAATGAGCATTATAGTATGTCCCATTTTTATGGTAAAGTGATTCCTTCCTGATTTACAAAACAGAGGCTTTTTCTCATAATTGGAAAATCAGCAGAGAATCCTTAAGGGAGAGAAGATTGAATATTCAGATCATCGGTACAAAGAAGTGCCAGAATACCAGAAAAGCAGAACGCTTTTTCAAGGAGAGAGGACAGAAGTACTTTACCCTCGATTTGAATGAAAAACCTCTCAGCCCGGGAGAATTAAGAAATATCCTGAACAAAGTGTCTTCTGATGAGCTGGTTGATCAGGAATCAAAAGTATATAAACAAAAGTTCGCCTTTTTGGATTTTGATCCTGCGGAAGAACTCCTTGCCTACCCAGATTTGATTAAGACTCCTATCATCCGTTGTGATGGAAAGGTCAGTATCGGATATGATCCGAAGACCTGGAAGACCTGGATTGAAGGCTGATTCAACACGTTTTGCCATACTGGGCAGCGGATCTGCTTCCAATGGATTTATTTTTGAGTCAGGTGATTTTTCGTTTATCATAGATAACGGATACTCTCTTTCTGAATTCAGGAGGCGTATGAAACAGCTTGAATACCGGGAATCAAAACTGGCATTCATATTTTTGACTCACCATCACAGCGATCATTTTAAAGGTGTTGAAACACTTTCCTCTACCCTGGGGATTCCTGTGGTCACTCATCAGAATATGCCTCTGGAAAAGTACTGCAAGAAGCCCGGACTGCATCGTCTGGATATCCTGCCGGGAAAAGATTATTTCTTTGATTCCCTCAAGTTTCGATGCTTTGAGACATCCCATGATGCCCAGGCCTCTGTGGGTTTCCATTTTTCTTTGAATGATCTAGCATTTACAATTATCACCGATACCGGGCTTGTGAGTGATGAAATGATGATTCTGGCCGCAAAGTCAGACTACCTCTTTCTGGAATCAAATTACTCCCCTGAGCTGCTTCATAAGGGACCCTACCCGGAATTTCTGAAACGCAGGATTCTGTCCAATCAAGGACATCTTTCCAATCTGGATGCTGCTGTATCCATGAGCAGGCTGTCGGAAATGGAGGATCTCCGGTTAAAAAAAATATTTCTATGTCATTTATCAGAAAAAAATAATAATGTTGAGAAAGTGAAAGAAGAAGTACAACGGATCTATAAGGGAAGGATTCCATATGGAATATGCCCCAGAAATGACTGTCTCAGTCAGAATGCCCTGATCCGCTCGGCCTGATTCAAAGTTGATGGGAGGTCATTTAAATGACATCGTGCAGTTGGTTCTGGAATGCAATTTGGGAGTTTATCCCTGAAATTAAAGATTTTAAAAATAGGGAATCCGGGCGGTCTCTACCGGATAATGTGAAGTCTCAATTGGAAGACTTCATGAGTATTCTTTCTGCGAAAGAACATCCAGAACTCGAAAACCCCTCCTTCCTGGCTCAGGCTGCCAGTCAGATTCGAAATGAATGGAACAGCCCTGGGACTGAACAATTCCGAAAAAATGCCGCCTCTCTTGTTACGGATGGACTCTGGTCTTCCACAGAACTTCTTGATTTGTTTTTTCCGGAATTCACTTACGGCGGACAAACCGTAGCCGAGCAGGAAGAGTTCATCAGGAATAAAAGAACCGTTGTCCTGAAGAACCTCAACCCTCATCCCCTGACTGATCCATCGAAAGAACTGGTTTTTACTTCAAATGTCCTTTTAACCCTCCCTCCTGGAGAGTTAAAGAAGCGTTTGACTCCTGAATTGCAGAAAAAAGTCACTGCCGTGGAAGGGGAAGAACAAAAGTACTGGTTTGATCATCCCATCCTGATGGGGGTGGAGACTGAGGCCAATGAGATGATCTACGGCTTGAAAGGCCTGGCCGAAGCATTCGCTTATGAAAAAGCCGCTGGAATAGTTCCTTCAGGCAGCAGGATGACAGTGATCCTGTCGCTCTCTGTGACCCATGAAGGGCTGAAGTCCATTGCTCCCGAGTACCTCTCCCTTGAATTGGCCGGCTGCAGAGGGTTGGAAGATCTGGATATATTTATGTTCACAGAGGAAGATACCCGATCTCTGTCTGCCTCACTGAACAAGATGCTTTGTATAAATCGTGATGAGGATATGATCTCTGCCGTTTTTGGCGTAGACGGACGTTACGGCAGACATTACAGTTTTTTAAAAGCCATTGTTCCTCTCTGGTCACTCCTGGTTAATCCCGAAGTGAAGGGAACCTTTAAAATAGATCTTGATCAGGTTTTTCCTCAGAAAGAATTGAAAGAAGAGAGTGGTAAGACTGCATTTGAACACTTTATGACTCCCCTCTGGGGTGCTTTAGGCACAGATAGCAGCGGCCGTGAAGTAGAACTGGGTATGATTGCCGGTGCCCTGGTCAATGAAAAGGACATAGCAAGGTCTCTTTTTACTCCGGATGTACCCTTGCCCCCTGCTGACAGGGAGCTAAAGGGGGAAGCCAGGATCTTTCACAAACAGCATCCCATGGCTGTCTCTACATTGGCCGAAATGATGACCAGATACGGAGAGCCAGGAAGACCCGACGGAAAAACTAGCTGTCTGAGCCGTGTCCATGTGACAGGGGGGACAAACGGCATTCTCTGTTCCACATTGAGGCAAAAAAGACCGTTTACCCCAAGCTTCATCGCCAGAGCAGAGGATCAAGCCTACCTTCTTTCGGTTCTGATGGACCGTGATGAGCCTGTGATGCGTTATGTTCATGAACCCGGTCTCATCATGCGTCATGATAAGGATGCCTTTGCTGGTGAGTCAATTGCTGCCTCAAAGCAGAGTACCTGGGTCGCCGATCTGCTTCGCATCATCTACTTCAGTTATTATGGAGCATTCCTGCCTGGAGGATTGAAAAAGGTCAAGGAAGAACTGGATCCCTTTACCGGTTGTTTTATCAGTTCAACACCCTTTATCAAGGTCTTTCTCCGCCTTGTTTTGAAGATTCTAGAAACACCTGAAGAAAGCGGAACTCTTCTGAACCTGGCTGAAACCCAGCTTAAACCTTTCCTGAGGGGCGAGGAAAATGCGGAAACAGTGGAGAAACAGTGGATGAGGGAACGGATGTCATGGGATCAGTATTATGACGCCCTGGATAGGCTTGAAGAAGGGCTGGCAAAGTCGGATCAAAATATCATGGCCGAAGCCCTTGTGATGAAAGAACGCCTGTTAAACTGCCGTATCAGTTGATCAGATCTTTAAGACTTTCAAACCAGGCATCCGGATCGGGTTGAACCCCATCATCCAGGATGCCGCCGGCCATGTCTTTGTGACCGCCTCCGCGGCCTATGCCGGTGCTGAACTTTTTCATAATAGATGATGCATCCTTGTCTTTCCAGTTATTGCGGAAGGAAAGGGATATCTTATCGCTGTTCATGGCAAATAGACAGACAAAATGGATTTCCTGGAGGGATAGAATAAAATCTCCCAGAATCCCCATTAAATTTTGAGGGCATCCCTCAGGGAGGTAACAGAAGGCAAGACCTTTTGATACTTCCAGATTAGAGAGGAGCTTTCTATAATAATCCAAATCGGTGAGCTGTATATTGTTCCTGAGAATGTTGTTGACAAGACCCTTGTCTGAAAGGGGGTAGAGGAAGCTGAGGGCTGCCAGATCCATTTCCGTCATACCTCTGGTAAAGAGGTCCGTATCTCTTGCCAGTCCAATATGCAGAGCCGAAGCGGCTTGTCTTGATGGTGTTACACCTCTCTCTCTGAAATATTCACAGATCATTGTAGAACTGGAGCCATATTCCGGCCTGATATCTGTCATCTCAACATCATCGGTGGTCAGGCTCATATGATGGTCTATGACAGCAATTTCTCTGCCTATCAGGTCTTCCACATTGGCATTTCCTTTACACCCGTCAACGATGATGATCCTGTCGGATTCGATTAATTCATAATGTTTCCAATGATGTATGGGTATATTCAGATGGGCAATCATCTGTATCAGTGCATGCCTCTGGAGCTCTCCGTCATAGATGATTTCTGTATGGATACCCTGAGAATCAAGGAGCTCTTTCAAGCCGAACGCGGCTGCCACCGCATCGGGATCGGGGAAATTGTGAGTTTGAATAAATATTCTTCCCTCTTCTTTATTGAGATTTGCAATTAGAATTTCTGAAAAGATAAGCGGCTCCCGATAGTACAATTTTCCTGCTTGGTTTATGATCTTACAGGATTTAATCTTTTTTAAGAATAATACAGGAGCACCAGTCATGTCCATTCAATGGTTTCCCGGCCATATGACCAGAACAAAAAAATTAATTCTTGAGAACCTCAAGAAGGTTGATATGGTCATCGAGATCCTTGATGCACGGGCTCCCCTGGCCAGCCGTAATCCTCTTCTGGAAGAACTGACCAGGGAGAAGCCAAGATTGATTCTCCTGAATAAGGCCGATCTGGCAGATCCTGTTGTCACGAAACTATGGATAGAAAAACTGACAAATGGGAATATTATCAAGGCTGTTTCTGTCAACTCCAGAAATATCCGGACTCTGAAAACAGTTCCTCAAGAGTGTAAAAATCTCTGCCGGGACAAGAAATGGGTGAGCAGACGGCCCGTCCGAACTATGATCGTCGGAATACCCAATGTTGGTAAGTCTACTGTTATCAATACTCTGGCGGGAAAGAGAAAAGCTCAGGCAGCCAATAAGCCTGGCGTAACCAAAGACATTCAGCATATCCCTGTTTCACGGGAACTTCAGGTCCTGGATACGCCGGGAATCCTTTGGCACAAGTTTGATGATCAGCTTGTCGGGCTGAAACTTGCTGCCCTGGGCTCTATCAAGGATGCCGTTTTACTGCTGGATCAAATTGCTCTGGGGGTTCTCGGATTTATGAGAATCTGCTATCCGGAAATCCTTATTAAGAGGTATAAACTGAAAAATGGACAGGAGGATCTGTACTCTTCTGAAGAAGTTAAATCAGTCGAACCCCATGTCCTGCTTGAAATGATCGCCCGGAACCGGGGTCTTCTGCTTCCCGGGGGAGATTCAGATATAGAACGTACCGCCCGCATGTTCCTCAAGGAACTGCGGGACGGTATTATCGGGCAGGTCAGTCTGGAACAGTCATCTGATCCTGCAAGAGGCTGGGATTTTATTCAGGAAGAGCAATTATCTTCCACGATCCCTGTTCCTGACTGACCATAAAGACAAGGTTTTCACCCTTCATGAAATCCACCTGTCCAGGGAGAACTTCTGTCCCCAGAAAAAGATAACAGTTTCTGTCGGGGGACCATCGTCTTCCTTCTTCAAACCACTGGGGAAACAATTCAGCATAGTCATCATATTTGTAGATATGATAGCGGTAATTCCGTTTGTACTCAGACAGAGTGTAGCCACTCAAATCTGTAGCTGGAGGTGCAACTCTGTACCGGCTCTGGCTCAGGCCTGTTTCAAGCACCTTAAGATTATCAGAAAGAGACTTGTAAAATGTAGGAAGGTTTCCCTCTATGTTGGACTGGACAAAGTCCAGGGAAAAGCGGATGGCTTCATCTTTTGCTTTCATGGAATCTGATGATCTGAACTGATTAATGGGATTCATCAACTCTGAGGGAGACGAAAAAGCCATCTGATGTCCGGGTATCTTCGTATTAAAATCTTCTGGATCCTTCAGAAAATCCCAGGCTTCAAGCTCAATTTTATATATTTTCCCCGGAGCGGCACTGCGGGGTGGGGCAATGAGCCTGACAGACAGCATAGCATTTTCCTTCAGGATGACACCGAACCCGTCATAGGGTATAAACCAGTTACTGCTTTTTTCCTGCCAGCGGGAGGCATTTTCTGTCCAGGGTAAAGTAAATACGGGTCCCTGCGCATCATGCTGGCGCAACTTAACCTGCAAAGTGCTTTGACCATTTTGACCGGACTCGTCAATGTAAGTCGTTTTCACTCTCCATTTTCGGATAGTCCCGGGGAAGGGTGGCTTTATGCTGTTAAAATCTTCTTTATATATCTGTCTGATTTCCATCCAACCACCGTCACTGTTGATCAGGAATGGCTGAGAGCTGTGGCTGTCATAGAGAGTCAGGCTGCCAGCCAGGGTCTGTTCATCCTCCTGCGCAAAAAGCAGAATCGGGAGTAAAGCAAGGACCAGTAGAATCATTTTTTTTATCATCAAAACCTCCTGGGGTAGAAGACTTATCACTTTTTCAATAGGCCTCATTACATAATCGGAATCTTTATGAACCTTATCAAGTGTTTGGTATAAAAAAAACGGCAGGGACTGTCCTGCCGGTTTGAGTAATCAAAAAAAGAGACTACCAGGATGTTTCTTCTTCACCCCGGGCAATCAGAAGCTTTCCGGTACGGACAACCTCAAGAACTCCGTATTTATCCAGCATCTTACTGACGGCATCAATCTTTGAAGATTTTCCTGTGACCTGGAAAGTCATGGTCGTATCGCTGATGTCAACATTCCGGCATTTAAAAGCATCTGAAATTTGAAGAATCTCGGTTCTTGAATTGTTATCACATCGAACCTTGATAAGAGCCAGTTCTTTCTGTATCACATCTTCATCTGAATATTCCCGGGCATGAATCACATCTACCAGACGGTTCAGCTGTTCCAGCATGAGGTGCAGTGTCTGTGAATCACCTGTGGCTTCGATATTTATTCTGGAATATCGGGAATCCTGGGCAGGAGAACCCACAAAACTCTCTATATTGTATCCCCGTCTGGCAAATACAAGGGCAATCCGGATGGTAACGCCCGGCTTATTTTCTACATAAAGGCTGATATTATGTCTTTTCTGAAAATCACTCATCAGGTACCTCCCTTAGGTTTTTCCAGTTTATTACGAGGCATACTGAGGAGCATTTTATCCAAACCTGCACCTGAGGGTACCATAGGAAAAACATTGTCATATTTTTCCACTTCCGCATCTATGATGCAGGGACCGTCATTATAGGCCAGAGCTGCACCTAATACTTTGCGGACATCCGCACTTCGTTTCACTCTGAAGCCCTTACATCCATAGGCTCCGGCGAGTTTGACAAAATCTGGATTTCCTTCCAAATCTACTCCGGATAATCTGTTGTCGTAAAACATATGCTGCCACTGCCGTACCATACCCAGATATCTGTTGTTGATCAGGAGTATTTTGATGGGGAGTTTCTCGTTGACCGCTGTTGAAAGTTCTGGAAGAGTCATTTGAAATCCCCCGTCACCAACGACAGCAACGACGATTCTCCCAGGATTGGCAAGTTGGGCACCAATGGCTGCAGGAAAACCAAATCCCATGGTTCCGGCACCACCGGAAGAGAGGAAGTGACGTGTATGCTCTGTTTTGAAAAACTGGGCGGCCCACATCTGATGCTGTCCCACATCCGTGGTGACAATGGCCTCTCCTTTAGTCAGTCTGGACATCTCTTCAATGACATGCTGGGCTCTTAACTTTCCCTCTTTCTTATATTTCAGAGGGTATTCACGTTTCAATCGACGAATCAATTTGATCCAGCGCTGGGTATTTCCTTTTTCTAAATATCCGTATAATGAATTCAGTACTGATTTGGCATCCCCGATGATGGAACAGTCTACCTGAACGGTCTTGTTGATTTCAACAGGATCAATATCAATATGAATCTTTTTAGCCTGGGGTAGAAAATCACTGGGGGAACCGGCTATCCGGTCATCCCATCTCGCTCCGATAGAAACAAGCAGGTCACATTCACAGAGAGCCATATTGGCATAAGCCGTGCCATGCATACCCGGCATTCCAAGGTTCAACTCATGACTTTCGGGAAAACAGCCTTTACCAAGGAGTGTATTCGTCACAGGAATCTGCATCTTTTCAACGATAGCCTTGATTTCCTGGCCGGCTCCCGAGATAACAGCGCCGTGTCCCACCATAAGAATGGGTTTTTCAGCCTTGGATATCATGGCTGCCGCTTCCTTGATAGAGTCCAGATTCCCCTCTTTACGAACTACATAGCCGGGAAGTGTAAATTCTCCTGTGGTATCTTCATCAATGAGGGCGCTGGTTACATCTTTAGGCAAATCGACGATGACTGGACCGGGACGACCGGTATTGGCAATATGGAAGGCCTGATTTATGACCGATGGAAGTTCATTCGGATCTTTGACCAGGAATGAGTGTTTTACAATTGGATAGGACATACCTGAAACATCTGCTTCCTGAAAAGTATCGAGTCCCAGATTACTGGTGAGTTGTTGACCGCAGAGAACAACTATAGGAACTGAGTCCATCATGGCTGTCATTACACCAGTCAGGGTATTGGTTGCTCCCGGTCCGGAAGTGACAAGAACAACACCGGGTTTTCCCGAGGATCGGGCATAGCCGTCAGCCATGTGGGTTGCCCCCTGTTCATGCCTTGTCAGGACTAGTTTCATATCAGATAATGCCAAAGCGTCATATAGAGGAATTGCGCTACCGCCGGGTAAACCGAAAATGCATTCAACCCCTTGTTTTTTCAATATCTCTATTAACTTGGTGGCGGCAGTACATTGCTTTTTGTTCATGATGCCTCCTGTATCTTAAGGTGATTTCATAATATAATATATTATTTTTGAGGTCAACATATCAATATATCCATTTTTTGTTAAAAAAAGCGTTAATTCTAGATGCAAAATTATATTAAAACTAAGGATTTGAGCAATTAATGTATATTTAATCGATTGATTATTGACAAATGCCTTTCTGT
>NZ_JAQIBL010000350.1 GCF_027859075.1 Oceanispirochaeta sp.
CATCGAGGTAGGCTTTATCGATGGCCCCTCTGTTCAGGATCAGTTCCTGGAAGGCATCGTCAAAAACCTGTTTTACCGCACCCCAGGAAGTATAGTCACCACCGGGTACACCGGAAACAATGCCGTTTTTCATCACATTGATTCCTTTGGCGATGATTTCATCTTCTGCTGAGTCACCCAGTTTGGCAATGGCTTCATCGATAGGAGGAATAAAGCCGCCTGTACCCCTGGCAATATTCACTGCCATCTCGGGCTCTGTCATATATTCAATGAATTTGACGGCCAAATCGGCATTAGGAGCACCATTAACCACGGCAAAACCGCTTGAACCGGCAATAGATCCGATTCCTTCGGGGCCTTTAGGAGCAGGTGCCAGAACGTATCCTGAAGGATTAGAGCGATAGGCTTCACCGCAGCGAACCATATGGGCTACTGTCAGCCAGGCTTCTCCGGTTTTCATGGGAGAAGAGACATTGTCATAGGGATTAACCGTAGGAGTGTAGGCGTCTTTCATGGCTGCCAGGACGTTCCAGGCTTTCAGGGCTCCAGGGGAGTTGATCACTGGGAATTCTCCACCATAGGACAGGAACATTCCGCCGTACATATAGATCAATGATTTCTGTGGAACACCGGTTACGGCTGTTTTTCCTTCACCCTCACCCTCGGCAATGGCGACGGCCCAGGCCACATATTCTTCCCAGGTCAGATCCTGTACATCCGCACCGGCCGGTAGATAGGGGAGCGCTTTTTTATTAGCAAGGAGCAGATACACATCGGCTCCAACAGGGGCGAAATACGTCTTGCCACCCCTGGATATGCTGTTTTTGAATGCTTTGGAGAATGTTCTGTCTTTCCAGTTTTCAACAGGAAGAGGAACAACATAGTCATTATCAATCCATTCAGCCATGCGGCTGTCGTGGGCAATGACAACATCCGTATTGACGCGTCCTGACTCTTTTTGAAAGGCGGCCCGCTTCAACAGTGGATCATCTTCAAGAATTTCAAACATGACGACACAGTTGTTCGCTTCTTCAAATCCGGGGAAAATTTCATCTATCAGAAACTGCTGTTCTCCCGGCTGAGAGTAGAGTCTGGATGATACGACCAATCTGGTGGGACCAGTCATATCTGCCTTGCCGCCTGCAAAAAGAGCAGGGGCCATGATCAGAGTGATGAATAGTAGGAATAAACCTATCCGTTTCATTAGAAAACCTCCATTAATTAACATGTGTTTTATTTGCTTTAATATGACATTCCTGACATGTCAAGTTGGAAAATGATAGACAATAGATCGATACCTGATATATTATGTACCTGTGCCGTCCCTGCTTGACTAGTTAAAGACGTCTGGCTGGATTGACCTGAAACAGGAGGAACCGTGACCATCCCCGTATATCAGACAATTATAAACACCATTCAGGAGTGGATTCAGAAAGGCAAATTTCAGAGTAATGACAAGTTGCCTTCCGAGACTCAATTGATGGAGGAATTCTCTACCTCCCGGATAACAGTGATCAGAGCCCTGAAAGAGATGGAACTGAAGGGGATCATCTACAGGCTGAAGGGGAAGGGGTCCTTTGTGGCCGAAGAAAAACCCAGATACCCCTCAGAGGGCCGGGTCATCTCCCTTGTTCTGCCTCACAAAGTGGACTTTTTTTCGGGGGGGCAGCAGTATGCCCACCAAATTTACAGCAGCTGTCAGGAAAGAGGATACCTTTGCAGCCTTCATTATTCGGATCAGTCCACCAGGAAGGAACGTCAAATTCTGGAAGAGATTGAGGGACACAATGTTGCCGGAGCGATTATCTATCCTATCAGCAACAGGAATGCTGCTATCTTGAGCCGCATGAGCATCAAGGGGTTTCCCATGGTCCTCCTGGATCGGAAGCTGGAAGAGCTCTCCCTTCCTGTGGTCACCTCTGATAATTTTCAGGGCGCTCTGAAAGCGGTAACTTATCTCGCCGAACGGGGGCATAAGAGGATCGGTTTTATCGGTGCCAAAGACAGCGATGTTGTGAGTGAGCGCTACCGGGGATATTGCTACGCCCTGACTGACAGCGGCATACCCATGGACATGGATCTCCTTATCACTCAATTCACCGGGAATACAGAGGATGAACGGAGCCAGTTAGATGAAAATGAGGCCCTTCATATTCTCAAAAAACTCAGGAAAAAGAATATTTCTGCCATCTTCTGTGTCAATGATCTGATAGCCTACCGTCTTCTTATGGCGGCACAGAAATTGAATATATCCGTACCCGAAGAACTTTCTCTGGTTGGTTTTGATAATCTGAAGTATATGGATGATACCAGCTGGAAACTGACCACCGTGGCCCAGGATTTCGAATCCATCGCCAGGGGCTGTGTCTCCATTCTGGTGGATATGATCGAGAAAGGAGTGGAAACGCATGTTGAAGATATGATAGTGCCCACCAGATTCCTGAAAGGGAACACCCTAGGCTGATGCAGACAATCCTACTGAATTTCTTCCAATCCATTGCCAGTCCCGGCCTGGACTTCCTTGCTGAGGGGATGACCATGCTGGGTGAAACCGGCGTTTATATTCTGATCATTGCCTCTTTTTTCTGGGGAATTTCCAAAAAAACGGGGATGATCCTGTCTTCCACCCTCTTGATTTCGCTGTTTCTCAATAACCTTCTGAAAATTATTTTTCACAGTCCCCGTCCCTTCGAAGTTCTGGATAACCTAGAAGGCAAACGCCTGGAAACGGCCACGGGATACTCCTTTCCCAGCGGTCATACTCAGGGAGCGTCCAGTTTTTATACGACCCTGATTTATCTCTTTCATAATAGGATGCTTCGGATTCTCTGCATCCTGGCCATCCTTATGGTGGGTATTTCCCGGCTCTACCTGGGAGTCCACTGGCCGGTGGATGTGCTGGGCGGCTGGATACTGGGGATTACTTCGGCCTGGATGATTGCATCGCTGATTGATCGCCTCTGGGAAGTGCCGGAAAAACTGGACAGGTTCCTTCTGATCTTCATTCTGTTGGTGGCTTTGGCTGTGATGGTGATGGTTCTTCTGGAGCTTTTCCTTTTTAAGGACTCCCTTAAAAGGGATGACTTTTTCAAGGGATCAGGACTCCTTCTGGGATGTTTTACGGGTTTTCTTGTCGAAAGGCGTCTGACTGATTTCGATGCCTCTCAGGGGGCTCCTCTTCTTAAAATTCTTCGTGTGGTCATCGGTCTGGCAGGAGTGGCCCTTCTGCAAGGCGGTTTAAAAATGCTTCTGCCCGATGTATTTTTTAGTCATCTCCTGAGGTACGGGATCATGGGGCTGTGGATCACTCTCTTTTTTCCATGGTTCGGCTGCCGAATCCATCTCTTTAGTAAGAGAATCCTGAAAGAAAATTAGTTTTTTAGAGTTTTCAGATTGCATACTTGACAGACTCTTTCAAGAAACCTACCATAGGTATGTAAACACATACTTTAGGTAGGTTTCTTGTGAATTCCACCAATAAGAAAGAACAGATAGAGATTCAGGCACTCATTTTTTTTGCCAGAAATGATTATGAAGGCTCTTCTCTCAACGATATCGCCAAGGCCCTGAATGTGACCAAGGGAGCCATCTATCACTACTTTGACGGGAAGGCGGACCTATTCAAATCTTCCATCCTGAGATTTCTGGACACCATGGATTACATGCTCAACGGCACTCTGCCCAGGGATATCCCTTTCAAAGTCCTTCTGGAAAATCTTTTCAAGATGGAAGAAATGGTTGCCGAGATCGGCAGGGAAACGGGGATGGGTGAGATTATGGAGAATTATGAGAGTTTTCTCTATCTCTACATCGCCGGAGTCAAAAAATTCCCTGAGCTGAGGATCAGGATGGAAAAACTCTATTACGGATTCCGCAGCAACCTTGTGAATCTTATGAATGCGGCCATTGTCAAAGGAGAAATCCAGAAAGATACGGATACCGAAGCTGTGGCCTTCGAGATTACTGCATTTTACGAAGGAGCTCTCCTGTTGGGAGCTCTGAGCAATCAAAAAGATTATATAGAGCTGGGTCCCCGGGTCTGTTCCCTCATCTGGGAGCGTATCGCTGAGAAGGGTAGACCTGAAAATCCAAATGAATATATTCAGGAGAAAGCAAATGAATAGTATGAAACAGAGTCCTTTGCTGGGCAGATGGGCAGGATGGGCCGGTGCAAACCCGGTCAAGGTCTTTTTGATGGCCCTGGTCATTACCCTCATTCTGGGAATCGGCGCTTTTCAGATGGAAATGGAAATGACTTTTTTTTCCATTATGCCCCAGCAGTCGACTCAGGTTCAGGATCTGAAACGGATTACCAATGAGTTCCCCTTTGCTTCATCTCTTGTCGTGGTGGTAGACGGCAGGGGATTACCCGCTGATACGGCAAAAGAGACGGTAAAATCTGCCATAGATGAAATGGCATCTGTATTTTCTTCCGATGAGTTTGATTCGGCTCTCTCCGGAGTCTACAGCAAGGTTGATGAAGCTTTCCTGAAGGAACATGGTTTTCTTCTCAGTCAATCAAAAGATCTCAAACGCCTGAAAGGTATCTATGCCGACCCTGACCTATTCCCTTTTCTTCAAGCCTTGAATGATGACCTGGAAAGAGAGTATTCCGGAGACGGCGAGGCAATGGAAGATGATGAGATGCAGCTGGTGTCCTGGGTGGGGGGTGTTTCTGAAATCCTGAATACCATGGCTGATGCCCTGGAAGGCCATTTGCCTGATGATTCCAAGATTGATGAGGCTCTGGATGCCTATCTTCTCGGAGAAAGCTATTACCTGAGCCGCTCTGAAAATATGGGTGTCCTCTTTTTAAATCCCCGCTACACCATCAACGACCTTGATCCCCTGGTCAATGAAACCAACCGGATTGAAGAACGGGTCAAATCGATTGCCTCCGATTACGGTATGACTGCGGGTATGACGGGTCTGACAGTGGTGGGCCGGGATGAAATGGTCACATCGGAGCAGGGATTTGCCTTTTCCATGCTGCTTGCTTTTGGTCTGATTCTAACCCTTATGATTGTGGTCTTCCGGATTCGTACCACACCGCTGATCATCGGTGTGCCCCTGATGCTCGGCGTATTCTGGACCATGGGCTTAACAGGGTTTATCCTCCACAGACTCAATATCATGACCGCCATGTACATGGTCGCCCTTGTAGGACTGGGTGTGGATTATGCCATCCATCTGATGACCGGTTTTGTTCAGGAGAGGGATCAGGGTAAGGATTTCCTCTCTTCCATAACCGATGCCTTTAATAAAAGCGGCAGGGGAATCGTGACGGGCGGATTCACGACGGCAGCCGCCTTTTTCGCGCTTCTCATGGCCGAGAGTGATATGGTTCGTGAACTGGCCGTCGTTGCCGGGATGGGGATTTTCTGTGAGCTTCTGGCCATGCTGATGCTGATTCCCGCTTTCCTGGGATGGCGGAATCTGCGGCTGCTGCGAAAGGGAAAGGCCGATCCCATGGTGAGCCGTAAAACACCTGTCCCTTCCGATTTTGTTGAAGGTCTGGGGCACAGTATCAGTAAAAGACCGGGACTCTGGATTCTGGTCTTAATGACCATAGGATTGGCCCTGGGAACTCAGGCTCCCCGGATTGAACTGGAAGACAATCTGATGAAGATGGAAGCAGAAGGACTGGAGTCGGTGAAACTTCAGGATACTATGACCGAGGAGTTTGGTGCCGCTCCGGATGTTTTGTACTATCTCAGTGAAGATCCCGATGAACTGCCGGCTCTGGTTAAGGCTATTGAAAAACTGGGTTCGGTCAAATCGGTGGATGCCATCACCCAATGGTGGCCCACGGAAGATCAGCGCTCCAGGAGGATTCCCTATCTGGAGGATATACGAACCACCCTGGAGGATTGGAACACTTCAGAGTCGGTTGATTCTGAAATGATTCTGGAAGAACTGTACCGTCTGGAGGCAAACCTGATCGAAATGGGAGACCTGGCCTTTCTGGGAGGCACCGACCGGCTGACCTTTGTTCTGAATAAGGCGACCGGTCTGGACAAGGACGGGAAAAAAGTGAGGAATTCGGTTTTTGACCGGCTTTTTGATTCACTTGAATCTGACAGTTTCAATCCGGGGGAACTCATCGCCTTTCAGGGCCGTTTTTCTCTCCCCTTGAGTCAACGGATTCACACTATGGCGGGAACCGGGGCTATCAGTCTGGAAGATCTGCCGGATATGATCCGGGACACCTACCTCTCAAAGGAAGGATCATCTACACTGATGACCATTTCACCCCGGATGAATCCCTGGGTCGGTGAGTCCCGGAATATCTTCACTTCCCAGGTGAGTACGGTGACCGATAGAACCACAGGCATGATCCTCGCTGCGGATCAACTGATTCTGATTGCCGGCAAGGATGGAAGAAAGGCTGTCCTGGCTGCCTTGATTGCCGTCTTTTTGATCCTTCTGATTGATTTCAAAAACTTTAAATTGACAGCTCTGACCTTTCTGCCTCTCCTGCTCTCCTTTTCTTCACTCTACGGGATCATGGTTCTTTTCAATATCAAGCTTGATTTTGTGAATATCATTGCCATTCCCCTGCTGGTGGGAATAGGTATCGATGATGCGGTGCATATCAATCACCGTTATCTGCTGGAAGGGAAGGGTGAGATGCATCAGGTCCTGGCCCGGACAGGTTCGGCTGTGGCTTTGACCACTATCACCACCATCATTGGTTTCGCATCCTTTATTCCCTCCGTCATGAGGGCCATGCGGAGCACCGGAATTGTGCTGACCCTGGCCATGGCTCTGGCCTTTCTGTTTTCCATCTGTCTGCACCCCGCCGTTCTGGTAATGGTCTGTGAAAAATGGGGCTGGGATCTGAAACCCCGAACTTTTAAAAGAATTTCCAAGGAGAATGACTGATATGAAGAATCTTTTTAGAATTGTAATGACATTTGCACTTCTGAGTGCCACCTTAACTGTCTGCGCCCAGGATGCACAAGACCTGATAAATCAGGCTGATAAGGCCTTTGAACTGGATGCTATTTACAGCAGGAGTACTCTGCAGGTGATCAAATCCGGTAGAGAGCAGGCCCTTCAGGTGATGGAAGGATTCGAACTGGATGATTCTGACGGGATTTCCAGGTCTCTGTCGATTTTTCTGGCCCCCCCCCGGGTTGCCGGGACAGCCTACCTGATGTTAGGAGATGATCTCTGGGTCCGGTTTGCCTCGACTGGACGCATCCGGAAGTTGAGCTCTTCCGCGAAAAAGAACTCAGCCGCAGGAAGTGACTTTTCCTATGCCGATATGGGCGAGGGCAGCAACAGTTTTACCGGCCAATATTCACCCTCTTATGACGGAACGGAGAAGGTTGACGGACAGGACTGTCATCGCTTGATCCTCACTCCCAGGCCCGGAGTCAGCAGCGCTTATGAAAAACTGATTGTCTGGATAACCCTGGAAAAGCAGCTGTACCGCAGAATCGAGTACCATGATGACGGTTCTCCTATTAAATATTTGGATTTTGATGACTATAGAGAGGTGGGCGGTGTTTATTATCCCTATCTGATGACCATGACCAGTCTTACCAAAAAATCTATAAGTGTTGTCACCACCAAAATCATTGAGTTTGACAGCTCCAGAGTGGAGGAATATTTTTTCACAACCTCTTATCTGGAAAACATCCGCTGATGATGGAGGATTCTATGAAACAATTAAAAGGCCATTGGATTTTATTCATCATGTTTCTCTCTGCTCTTATACCTGCAGGCGCCGAAGTCCATTTCAGCGGTGAGCTCATACCGGAAGTCAATTTAAATATCCCTCAGGACGGTGATTATGACTCCCCCCTGAATCCAGAAAACAGCCTGGCCGTGAAGGATGTGATGTTCCGTAATGAAATTAATCTGAAGCTGGATGAATCGAGCGATACAGGAGCTCTGAACCTGTGGATTCAGCTGGGCCAATATCCTGTGGCGGATATGCTGAGAGGCAGCGCAGCCATTCTGTCGGAAGGCAATCCCGTTCTGACAGCTGCGGTAGCCGATATGGCTTCTGCCTCTCAGGCTTATATCTATACCGCAGAAATAATCAGGGCCAATGCTGCCTGGATTCCCGGAAAGAACAGCCGCTTGACAGTCGGGCGGCAGAGTTACCTGACCGGGTACGGTTACGGTTGGAATCCCGTTGATCTGGCGAATCCTCCCAAGAATCCCACAGACCCGAGTGCCTATGTTCGGGGAGTGGACGGTTTGACCCTGCAGTACAATCCCCAGTCCTGGCTGGGCATTAAAACCTACGGTCTTCTTCCGTCGGAAGGTCCGGGCTGGGACTATGATGAACTGCTGGCAGGCATGGAACTGACTCTTCAGGCTTCGGCTCTGGAGATCCAACTCTCCGGACTCTACGGCGGGGCGGAGCAGGGTGATGATCCCTATGATTTCTACCCCCATGCCGGAGCTGCCGCTGTTTTTATGGATATTCAGGGAGTGGGCGTGTATGGAGAAGGAGTCGTCCGCAGCCGGTCCCGCAGGAACAGCCCTGATATGGAAACGGGTGCTTCGGTCCTGAAGGAAAAAGCCGTCTATTCGGCCCTGCTGGGTGGGGAGTATTATTTCAGTTCCGGCCTGGCGGCTGTCGCCGAATACTTCTATAACGGAGAGGGATGGGATCAGAATCAGAGGGAGGATTATGCTTCCCTTCCTTCCGACCTGTCCCTCTACTCGCCTCTGTATTTTGCCAGGCATTATGCCCTGCTGAATCTGATGATACCCTGGTATGCGAGAGACAGCAGTTTTAACCTCAACATGATTTATTCTCCCGATTCACAGGCCCTGTTTGTGACTCCCTCAGCTTCTTTTAATCTGAACTACGAAGGCACGCTTGTGTCAGAAATAGGGTACACCGGGATGACCAGCCTGGATGACGGCAGGAAGAATGAAGCCTGGTTGTCTCCGGTTAAACACAGCATTGTCTTTAACCTGCGCTATTACTTTTAGAGAGGGCTTTTCATTATTCTGCTATGAGTCAGGCGGAAGCTTAACAGGAGGAGAATCAGAGCCCCCACAAGGTAGCCGGGGATGATTTCAAGACCGTAAATCCTGGCTAGAACACCCGCAATGGAGGGTACTACCGCCGCCCCGACTCCTGCCGCGGCAATCTGCATGCCGATGGTGTGGCCCTGGTACTTCCTGCCCACCCTGTTTACCGTATCCGAGACAAGTCCCGGGAATACAGGCGCAATGGCCAGTCCGGTCAGGCCGATGCCGAAGATGGTCATACTGTTATAAAGATCAACAAGGATCATAACCGTCCCCGAGATGGCCAGAAAGACGCTGAAATAAATCATGGTAGAAACTGAGAATTTCCGGCTGTACCAGCCTGCTATAATCCGGCCCAGGGTAAACATGCCCCAGTAGGTTCCCGTGATGAACCCGGCGACGGCCGGTGCAACTCCTCTGGACTCGGTCAGAAGGGAGTAGGCCCAGAGACCCAGCCCCAGTTCAACTCCTGTATAGATAAAGAACATCAGCATGCTCAGCCAGACGGAGACTTTTTTCATGGTTTCTGCCAGAGTCGCCTCTTCCCTTACCTGGGCTTCTTCTTTCAGACTGATGTTTTTCCACCAGCCCTTTGTGAGGAGGAAAGCCGCCGCCAGCAGTATCTGAGCCCCCGCTACAACGACATAGCCCCATTGCCAGCGCTGAGTCCAAGTGATCCCCAGTGTCATTATGACCGGGCCGATGGTGACTCCTATTCCAAAGCTGGCATGAAGCCACTGCATCATGCGTTCACTATGATTCTGGGCAATATAGGTATTGATTCCTGCATCGATGGCTCCGGCTCCCAATCCTCCCATAACCGCCGCCCCGA
>NZ_JAQIBL010000351.1 GCF_027859075.1 Oceanispirochaeta sp.
CTTCATGTTCAGCGCCTCCATGATGCCCCGCAGGGATATTATAAAGATGCCCTTCCGGTGGATACCCCGGGGATTTGAGGCACAGAATTTTATCAAAGCTATCGCCGGAAATGATGGTAGCTTTATCTTCGTCCGCAATTATATAAACTCGATTCTCGTTTCCGGGATTGTCACCTTTTCCACGGTCATTCTTGCCAGTCTTACCGGCTATGGCCTGGCGAAATTCAAATTCAAGGGACGGAATTTTGTCTTTCTGGCCATCATGGCTACCATGATGATTCCCTTTGAAGCCATCATGATTCCTCTCTATCTGGTGGCTACGAAACTCCATCTGCAGAACTCCTATGGGGGGCTGACTCTTCCTTTCCTGGTCAATGCCTTTGGAGTCTTTATGATGCGTCAGTATCTGCTTCCTTTCCCCGATGAGTTTCTCGATGCCACCCGGATTGACGGGGCGGGAGAAATCAGGATCTTCTGGCACATCGTGCTCCCCAACTGCGCTCCGGCCATTGCGACCCTGTCCATCCTGACCTTTAGGAGCCAGTGGGATAATCTTCTATGGCCCCTCCTGGTCGCCCAGAGTGAGAACATGAAGACTCTTCCTCTGTATATAGTCAAATTTGCCGCCGAAAAGTACACCGATGAGGGAGCCATGATGGCTGTCGCGGTTCTGGCGAGCATTCCCATGCTGCTTCTCTTTTTTACCATGAGTCAGTATTTTGTCTCAGGGGCTTCTGTCTTTTCTTCCAGAAAAGGATGAGCCGATTGTGATCAAACTTTTTATCTTTGATATGGTGGGCGTCCTTGTCCGGAACTTTGATGTCCTCCCCCGTATCGCCTCTCTTTTGGGCCTGACACAGGAATCACTCATTCAATCGATACGGGATGATTTTATGCCCTTGATGGAAGGGACCCTGTCGGGCAGGGAATTCTGGACTCGATTCAGCCAAAAGAGCGGGATTGCCCTGCCCGAGCAGGGGAACCTCCTGATTGATCTGTACAGTCCTTCCCTTGATGGAGATACGGGGAATCTTATCAGACGTTTAAAAGGGTATTGCCCCGTTGTCTGTGGTACGAACACCATGAGGGAGCACTACGATTATCATCTTGAAAAAGGGGATTATCGGGTCTTCGATTCTGTCTATGCCTCTCATTTGATGGGAGTGGCCAAGCCTAAATCTGCCTTCTATCAGTGGATTCTTGACCGGGAAAAGGTGCGCCCTGAAGAAGCTGTCTTTGCGGATGATCTGCTGGAGAATATTGAGACTGCCCGGTCTCTCGGGATTCATTCTTTCCTTTACACAGAAGCTGATGCCTTCGAGGATGACCTTGCCCGGTCAGGACTTGTCTATTCCTAGTGTTCATGGTTCTCCTGATTGCCGCCATTTCTATATTGTCCCGGAGTAATTCCCATATTCCGGCGGAAGAGCTGGATAAAATATCCATGATCGGCAAATCCTGTCTGATGGGCTATTTCATGGACTTTAAGGGAGCGGTTCTGCAGGAGTTTCAAGGCCTTTCTCAATCTGTAAAATGTCAGGTACTCCAGGAAGGTATAGCCTGTCCTCTCTTTGAATAGACGGGATAGATATCCCTGTGTGATTCCCAGTTCTTCCGCTGTGTTCAGGAGTGAGATATCCCGGCTGAAATTTTCTCTTATGTACTCAACAGAGAGACGTATATATTCATCCTTTCCATCCCCCTTCACAGGGGAGCCATACTCCTGAAAGAGAGAGAGCCGGCTCTCTTTCATCATATCCTGTCTCTTCCTGGTCTGCTGTCTTTGTATGCCTGTTTCCACCTTCTCCGCAATGCCGGATACAAGGCTATGAAATTTTTGATCATCAATCGGCTTGAGAAGGTAATCTTTCACTCCCAGACGCATGGCCTGCCTGGCGTATTCAAAATCAGAATGACCCGTGAGGATAATCGCCCAGGGGGCGTCGGGTCCCAGTATCCGGTCTGCCTCCCGGAGCATGGTCAACCCATCCATACCGGGCATTCTTATATCTGTAATGACAAGGTGAGGACGTATTTTTTCTATCAGTTCCAATCCTTCTCTGCCGTTCTGAGCCTCCCCTAAGAGGGTGCATCCCAAATCCTGCCAGGGAGTGGTCAGGGCCATTTCACGAAGCAGATACTCTTCATCTTCTACAAGGATCACATTGATCATTTTCGGTCCTTTCCTTTCAGGGGAATCCTGACACGGATGATTGTGCCCTCACCCGGTTGACTCTCAATCGTCAGACCGTAGGGTTCACCATAGAGCAGTTCGAGCCGTCGGTGCACATTGGAAAGACCCACACTATGGGATCCGGCAGCCTCATTGGCGCTCCACTGGATGGACATGCCTTCTCCGTCATCCCGTACTTCCAGGATAAGATCGCCCTCCTGGTCCCAGGCGGTGAGAGTGATCATTCCCGGTTCCATCTTCTGCTCCAGCCCATGAATCACAGCATTTTCAACCAGGGGCTGGAGGATCAGTTTGGGCACGGGTTGCTGCGAATACCGGTCAGGAACATGGATGCTGTAACTGAGCCTTTTACCGAAACGGATCTTCTGAATCGCCAGATAACTCTCTATCAGCTCGAGGCTCGCTTTCAGAGGTACAATCTCATTCTCATTCTCAATTGTATGGCGCAGGAGCTTCCCCAGCTGAGTCACGATGGTGGTGATTTGATCTATTCCTTCCAGCTTGGCGATGGATTTGATCGTGTTCAGGGTGTTGTAGAGAAAGTGAGGATTGATCTGAGCCTGCAGGGCCTTCCGTTCGGCGACTCTCAGTTTCTCCTGCTCTTCCCTGGTTTCCACCATCAGGGTTTCAATACGGCCGGTCATGATATTGAAGCGTTTGAAAAGCAGTCCAATTTCATCCTTTCTGTCATCAAAGATTCTAACCTTCAGATCCCCCGATTCTACACGTCCCATGGCCAGAGTGAGACTGTGAACCGGTCTGGAGATGGATCTGGATACAAGGAGAGCCAGAAGAACAGCCAGGAATATACAGAAAAGGAGCAGCCAGAGAGTGATATGAATCAGATAACCCAGATTGGACAGGACAACATTGAGAGGAACGGTCCCGGCAATCACAAAAGGTTCCACAGCCAGGGGGGTATAGATGACCATGCGCTCATTTAAAGTGAACAATCCGGAATCCCCAT
>NZ_JAQIBL010000352.1 GCF_027859075.1 Oceanispirochaeta sp.
GGTCAGGGGAGTGGATATCGCCCCAGTGGAGCCCAGGGGGGCGGATATCGTCCTAGTGACAGCAGTCAGAGCGGAGGTTATCGACCCAGGGGCGGAAGTCAGGGTGGAGGATCTCGTCCTGCTGGCCCCCCTAGAAGCAGTACTTACCGTGCCGCTACAGGGATTGGAAGCACTTATAAACCTACCAATACGGGTACCCAGAGCAGCGGTTATCGTCCCGGTGGACAGGGCGGACAGACCGGCGGCTATCGTCCGGGCGGTACTAGCGGCCAAACCGGCGGCTATCGTCCCGGTGGAGCTGGCGGAACCGGTGGTCCCAATAGAGGCGGATTCCGTCACAGTGGCCCCGGAGGCCCGAATCGTGGCGGATATGCAGGTGGAAACAACGCCGGCGCCGCTCCCAAGGCATCTTTGTCAGATTCTCAGAAATCAGCTCCCAAGAAATTTTTCAAGAGTAAGAAAGGTGTAAAATCCTATCAGAAGAAAAGAACTGAAAATAATGAGAAACAGTATCAGATAAAAAAGAAGACCATTAACAAGACGAATCCCGTTCCTAAAGAAATCGACATAATGGAAGTTGTGACCGTTTCGGAACTGGCTAGAAAAATGAATCTCAAGGCTTCAGATCTTATTTCCAAATTGATGGGAATGGGGATGATGGTCACTATAAATCAGCAGATTGATGCTGAGACAGCGACAATCCTGGCAGATGATTATAGCTGTAAGGTTAATCTTGTCTCTCTTTATGATGAAACACTGATTGAATCTGAAAATGATGCTGATCATGATCTTGAAACAAGACCTCCAGTTATCGCAGTTGTCGGTCACGTCGACCATGGTAAAACAAAATTGCTGGATGCCTTGAGAAGTACGGATGTCGTCTCATCCGAACATGGTGGTATCACCCAGCATATTGGTGCTTATACCATCAAAACAAAGGATGGTCATGATTTGACTTTCCTCGATACACCAGGTCATGCTGCTTTTACACTGATGAGAGCACGTGGTGCGCGGGTCGCGGATATCGTTGTCCTGGTCGTTGCAGCCGATGACGGTGTAATGCCTCAAACAATTGAAGCCATCAATCATGCCAAGGCAGCAGAAGTTCCCATCGTTATTGCTGTCAATAAAATGGACCTGCCCAATGCAAATCCTGACAGGGTAAAACAGCAGCTTTCTGAATACAATCTTATGCCCGATAGCTGGGGGGGAACCACTCAGTTTGTTGAACTTTCAGCTCTTAAGGGTGAGGGTGTTCAGGATCTGGTTGATATTCTGATTCTTGAATCAGAAGTGATGGAACTGAAGGCAAACTGGGGTTGTCGTGCAGAAGGTAACGTCATTGAATCCAAGGTAGATCAGGGACGCGGTATTGTGTCTACTGTTCTTGTTGAACGGGGTACCCTTAGAGTCGGAGACTCTTTTGTAGCCGGTGTTTTTCCCGGTAAGGTAAGAGCCATGTTCAACTATAATGGTGACAAAGTTGATGAAGCCACGCCCTCCATGCCAGTCGAGATTCTTGGGTTTTCTGGAATACCAGGCTCAGGAGATCCTTTTCAGGTTACAGAAAGTGAAAGGGTTGCCCGTCAGTATGGTGATAAGCGGCAGGAGCTGAGGAAGATGGAAGGTGCCAAAAATGTGAAAAAAATCACATTGGACAACCTCTATGACTCCATTCAGTCCGGCAACGTTCAGGAACTCAATGTCATTATCAAGGGTGATGTGCATGGTTCAGTCGAAGCATTGCAACAGGCTCTTGAGAAATTGAGTACTTCTGAAATCAGACTTGTCTGTAAACATGCAGCTGCAGGTGCCATCATTGAAAACGATGTCAATTTGGCGATTGCATCAAAAGCAATTATTATTGGTTTCCATGTAAGACCCACCGCAAAGGCCCTGATGGTCGCCGAACGCGAAAAAGTGGAAATCAGAAAATACAACATTATTTATGATGCTGTAGAAGATATTAAAATGGCCATGGAAGGAATGCTTATCCCCGATCTGGAAGAACAGGTTGTTGGTAGAGTCGAAATCCGTGAAACTTTTAAGGTACCCAAGCTCGGCGTTATTGCCGGTTGTATGGTCACTTCAGGTATTGTCACTAGAAAGAGCAATGTGCATGTCCTCCGCGAGGGTGTTCAGGTTCATACCGGACCTATTTCATCTCTCAAGCGCTTTAAAGATGATGCCAAAGAGGTCCGAGAAGGTTTTGAATGCGGTCTTTCTATTGAAAATTACATCGACATCAAGGTTGGTGATGAACTGGAAGTTTTCACAATGAAAGAAATAGCTAAAAAGCTGGGAGCACCTACCGCCAGTGAATGAGTTGAGAATGAAACGTGTGGAAAGTCTGATTAGAGAACAGGTCAGCTTTCTTATAATGAATAGAGAGATCAAAGATCCCAGGATCAATAGTCTTCTATCCATTACTGTTGTTAAAGTAGCAAACGATCTTGCTTCTGCAAAATTGTATGTTTCCGGTCTGGAGGGAGAGGCGAAGCTGAAGAAGAGCGTTGATGCTATGAATCATGCCGCCGGCTTCATTCAGAACAGAATCGGGAGGAAGATGAAAATGCGTCTGACTCCCAAACTTCATTTTTTTCCGGACACATCTATCCGGGACGGAATTATGTTGAACCAGAAAATTGATAATCTGCTGCATGAAGAACCAAAAGAAACAGAATCCTGATAAACTTTCCTACCCTGATAATACCGGGGGGGGGATAGTTTTTCTGCATAAGATGCCGGGACTTACATCATTTCAGGCCCTGGGGCAATTAAAAAGAGTTCTTGGAACACGGAAAGTGGGACACACAGGAACTCTTGATAAATTTGCTGAGGGTCTGCTTATCATCCTTACAGGAAAACTGACTCGACTGAACTCCATAATCACTGCGATGGATAAGGAATATGTTGCCACAATCCGCTTTGGGACAGAGACTGATACCCTGGATCCCGAAGGGGAGACTGTGGCTACCGCAGATCCGCCGAGTCTGGAAATAATAGAGTCGAAACTGGATGGATTCAGAGGAGAACTTTCACAAACACCTCCTCAGTATTCGGCCATTCATATAGATGGAAAACGAGCCCATTCATTGGCCAGAAAGGGTCAGCTTGTAGAGATGCCCAGCCGTAAAATTTTTATCTATGATCTTGAACTCCTGGAATACAATGCTCCCGATTTAAAATTGAGAGTTCATTGCTCTAAAGGAACCTATATCAGATCCCTTGCGAGGGATCTTGGTCTGGCCTGTGAAAGCAGAGCCTTTGTTCAGGAACTTGTGAGAACTTCTGTGGGCCCCTTTAAACTTGAAAATGCTGTTGTTGTAGACGATTTTCGGGGAATCAAAGATTATTTTTCCTGGGAGGATTTTTTTCTCACCCTCGGGAATGCCAGTTTAGCAGTTCTCAATGAGGATGGGCTGGAAAAATTGAAGCATGGCGTTCCATTTAATGAGGGTTTTTTGACAACATCCCTTGAGGAAGAATCAGAATTTATCCTATTGAAAGATAAAGAGGGTTCATTGAAGGCGGTCCTTGAAATGAAGGATGGTCACTATCAGTATAAAATAAATCTTGCACCCTGATGGATCAGGATTTTCTGCTTTTTGTATTTACTTTCATAGCTGAATCTTAGATTGACTTTTATACCGATTTCGGTAATATTGTATTTTCAGGTGCTGGTTTCTGTCAGGGCGTTGCTCTGCTTTCAACCGGTAATAAGCCTGTATTTTTTTATTATTATTAAGGAGAGTTAATAATCATGTTAACCAAAGAAAACAAAGAACAAGTTGTTGAAGAATTCGGAACAAACGTTAAAGATACCGGTTCTACAGCGGTTCAGATTGCACTTTTGACCAGAAGAATTGAAGGTTTAACTGAGCATTTTAGATCAAATAAAAAAGATCATGCTTCAAGACGGGGACTGCTTAAGATGGTAGGTTCTCGTAGAAAACTGCTGAAATATCTTAAAAGAAAAGATATAGAAGCATACAGAACTCTTATTGCACAGCTTGGTCTGAGAAAATAATTTTAATCCCGCCGTTTGTGCGGGATTTTTTTCGATGTATTATATGACTTTGAGAATATTTGTATATCATAAACCAGGGGGAGTCTCTGGCTTGTTAAAAGTGAAAGGCGTTAAACGCCGAAGGAAAAACTATGGAAACTTTTAAATTTAAAATCGGTGAAGATGAAATCATCCTGGAAACAGGGAAAATGGCCAAACAGGCTAACGGTTCTGTCCTGGCCCGTTGCGGAGGATCTGCAGTCATGGCAACAGTCTGCTGTGGTTCCAATTCGGTGGAAGGTCTGGATTATGTCCCGTTAACAGTTGAATATAACGAACGATATTACGCTGCCGGAAAAATCCCAGGAGGATTTCTAAAAAGAGAATCCCGTCCTAAAGATAAAGAGATCCTTGTCTCCCGCCTGATCGACCGCCCCTTGAGACCTCTGTTTTACAAAGACTTCGGTCGTGAAATTCAGGTTGTACCCATGACTGTATCTACTGACCAGATTCATACTCCCGATATTCTGGGAATGATCGCTGCTTTTGCAGCAGTTACGATTTCCGACATTCCTTTTAACGGACCCGTTGCAGCTGTAAGAGTTGCATCCATCAAGGGTGAATATGTTATCAATCCCACATTTCAGCAGATCGAAGAAAGTGAACTTGATATCATCGTAGCCGCTTCCAATGACGGTATCTGTATGGTAGAAGGTGGTGGAGATCAGGTTTCTGAAGATCTTATGCTGGGTGCTATTCAGGCCGCTGAAAAAACTCTGGCTGATCTCTGCGCCTTTTTTGTGGATATGGCTGACAAATGCGGTAAAGAAAAACTCCCTCTTGTAGAAAAAACTTTGAAACTTGAAAAATGGGATGACATGTATGCCGAAGCTTATCCTCAGATGGAAACAGCAGTTTTCACAGATGGAAAGTTCGAAAGACGTCAGGCTATTAAAGATATAAAAAAAGCCATGCTTGTCCAGTATGAAGCGGATATCCCTGAAGATCAGTTGAAGTTTGTAGGAGATCTTTTTGAAGAGCTTGAAAGAGTTATCATCAGAAAGTCCATCATTGAAAACAACCTACGTTGTGATAAAAGACCCAGTGAAAAGATTCGAGATATCTCCTGTGAAATTGATATACTTGACCGTTGTCATGGTAGTGCCCTGTTTACCCGCGGTGAGACCCAGTCCTTGGGTGTAACCACCCTTGGAAGCGTTCAGGATGAACAGATCATGGATGACATTGACGGTGACCGCCGAGCCAACTTCATGCTCCATTACAACTTCCCTCCCTATTCTGTAGGTGAAACCGGAAGACTGGGTACAGGCCGCCGGGAAATCGGTCATGGACATCTGGCTCAGAGAGCCATTGAAGGTGTTCTCCCCAAAAAAGAAGAATTTCCCTATACAATCAGAGTTGTTTCGGAGATTCTGGAATCCAATGGATCTTCCTCTCAGGCAACCATCTGTAGCGGATCACTGAGTCTGCTTGATGCAGGTGTTCCCCTTAAAAAACCTGTTGCAGGTATTGCCATGGGTCTGGTCAAGGAAGGAGATGACTTTGTTGTTCTTTCTGATATCCTTGGTGAAGAAGACCACATGGGTGATATGGACTTCAAAGTTGCCGGTTCTGAAGATGGTATCACAGCGTTCCAGATGGATATAAAAATTCCAGGAATCAGCATAGATATCATGAAAAAGGCTCTATCACAGGCTCTGGAAGGACGCCTGCATATCCTGAAGATCATGAATGAATCAATTTCTGAACCCAATGCTAATGTTTCCGAGTTTGCCCCCAGTGTCACCTCTTTCAAGGTCGACGTTGATAAAATCGGACTCCTTATCGGGCCCGGTGGAAAAAATATTAAAGGTATGGCTGAAAAGAGCGGTGCCAAGATTAATATTGATGAAGACGGAACTGTCAACATCTTCTGTCGTGAGAAAAAGGGAACCGATATGGCTGAAGGCATGATTAAGGGCATGATAGAAGATCCTGAAGTGGGAACCATCTATAAAGCCACTGTAAAACGGATCATGGATTTTGGTGCATTTCTGGAAATCCTGCCCGGAAAAGAAGGTCTCTGTCACATCTCCAAGGTTTCTGCCGAGCGTGTGAGCAATGTTGCAGATGTTCTGAAGGAAGGACAGGAAGTGGAGGTCAGACTGATTGAAGTGGATAGAATGGGTCGTATAAACCTGAGTATCGTAGATGCCCAGAATAAAGACTGGAAACCACCGAGATCTTCCGGCGGAGCTCCCCGGAGATAATCAGTTTTTTCAGGGGTATTTATGTAAATCCCAGTTATGATATAATCAAACAGTCCTTAGGTTAAGGGCTGTTTTTTTGATTAATTCCAAGGATAAGAAATGAATAAAGTCCACGTAAAAATTACAGGTCCCGAGGATATGCTACCCCGTTATGGTACGGATGATTCCGCAGGAGCCGATCTCAGAGCCTGTATTATAGAAGAAATCACAATCCACCCTGGAGAACGCAGGCTGATCCCCACTGGTTTGAAAATGGCTATCCCTTCAGGTTATGAAGGGCAGGTCAGACCACGGTCAGGATTGGCAGTCAAAAAGGGACTGACCGTGTTGAATTCTCCAGGTACTATCGATGCCGATTACAGAGGTGATGTGATGGTCATTTTGATCAATCACGGTTCCGAGGGTGTTCTCATCGAAAGAGGAGACCGGATTGCACAGCTTATCATTGCTCCAGTCACAAGAGCTGACTTCACCCTATGTGAGAATCTGGATGATACAACAAGAGGAAGCGGAGGATTCGGTTCCACGGGAGCTAGATGAAATCCAATTGGCTGCTTATTCTGTTATTACTTCCCTGTCTCGGCTTTAGCGATGACCAGGGTAGTAATCTGCAGAAATCAAGAGGGAGTGGTGATTTCATAAGTGAAACCAGAATAAGAGAGGATCTTGAGAAAACACTCCCTCAGATCACAGATCCCATGGAAAGGACTATCCTGAAGAAAACCCTTTATATGGAATCTATCAAACTTCCGGAAGATGTCTTCTTTGATACCCAGATCTCCTCACTCTCTGCAGACGGGGATGATCTCTGGCTGGGCAGCCGCAGCGGAGATATTGCCCGTTATTCCCTGTCTGAGCAAAGATGGACCTCTTATGTACAGGGAGAAGAATCTCTGGCGATCCGCATAGTCCAATCCATTCAAGCCGAAACGGAGAGGATCTGGTTTTTATCTTACGGCAGCGTCTCAATATATTCTAAGAGATACGATCGATTTATACAGCTTCCCATTCCAGATGATAAGGAATATAGAGGACTTCAGAGTGCTCTACTGATGGGGCAGGGTTTAATCAGCGGGACACAATCGTACAATTTAAGAAGAATCAGAATGGACAGTCAATCGGTAATCCATCAAAATCCTCCTTTGAGGAATATTACTTTTTTAAAAGAACTCTCTATGGGCCAACTCCTGGCCGGGACAGAACTGGATGGTCTTTTCATTTTGGACAGTCATTTTCAGCCCATACCACTATCTGAAAATAACCGGCAGACATCGGCCGTTCGGGCAGTCCTGGGTGATCCCTCAGGTAAGATGATTGCCGGCAGCTATGGAGCTGGTCTCTTTCAACTTGTCAGAAAGGGGGAAGAGTATGATATAGTCTTCCTAAGGACCCCGGCAAAGTGGATTACCGATGGTGTAGAGATCCGACATTTGGAGTGTGTGTGTCGTGGGGGGGTGGGGGGGTGTCTGGG